>NZ_JBANSP010000030.1:0-66438 GCF_037167145.1 Paenibacillus sp. YIM B09110
AAACTAACCTTAGTTTGTGGAATAGAGCTACTTTCTAGCTCTATTCGCCAGCACCAACGCCGTTTGAGCTCAGTTTCGCCGCTCCCACCACGAAACAGAGCTACTTTCTAGCTCTATTCGTCAGCCAGCACTGGTGCATCCCCAGCACCGCCGCCGCTTACCCGCGGCGGATCGAGACATGCCTGCCATCCAGCGTAACGCGGTTCTCCGCGATGAGCTGGATGACGCTCGGCAGCAGCGCTTGCTCTGCTGCATGAATGCGCGGGGCGAGCGACGCTTCCGTGTCGCCGTCCGCCACTTCCACAGCGGCCTGCGCGATGATCGGCCCGCTGTCCATGCCGCCGTCCACGTAGTGGACGGTGACGCCGGTCAGCTTGACGCCGTATTCCAACGCTTGGCCGATGCCATTCACGCCTGGGAAAGCCGGCAGCAGCGCCGGATGGATATTAATCATCCGGCCATAAAACGGATCAACCAGCACCGATGTGATGATCCGCATATAGCCGGCCAGCACGATCAACTCAACGCCGCGGCGCTGCAGCTCGGCGATAATTTCCGTCTCGTATGCTTCGCGAGACGGGTACTCCTTCGGCGTGAACAGGAACGTGTCCACGCCCGCCTTCCGTGCGCGCTCCACAACGGGAGCGGCAGGCTTGTCACAAACAAGAAGCTCGATGGTTACATCGAGCTTCCCCTCCTGCACCGCATCCGCAATCGCTTGGAAATTCGAGCCTTGTCCCGAAGCGAAGACGGCGATGCGAAGCGATGCCATTATACTTCCGCTCCCGTAAACGTTACGATGCGGCTTCCTTCCGTAACCGTTCCGATACGGTAAGCCTCCTCGCCAAGCTCCGCCGCAACGCGCAGCGCAGTCTCCGCTTGATCAGCCGGTACAACTACGATCAAACCTACGCCCATGTTGAACGTCGTGAACATATCGCGGTTCGTAATGTTGCCCTTCTCCTGCATCAATTCGAAGATTGGCAGAATCGGCCACGAGCCGTATGCGATATCAACGTTAACGCCTTCCGGCAATACGCGCGGAATATTCTCGATGAAGCCGCCGCCCGTAATGTGCGCCATACCCTTCACGTCCACTTGCTCGATCAGCTTAAGCGCCGATTTCACGTAGATGCGCGTTGGCTCGATCAGAACGTCACCAAGACGCGCGCCGCCGAGCTCGTCCAAAGTTTGCTCCAGCGAATAACCAGCCTCTTCAAGCAGCAAACGGCGAACGAGCGAGAAGCCATTGCTGTGAATGCCGCTCGATGCAAAGCCGATAACCGCGTCGCCTGCAGAAATGGTCGATCCGTCGATCATTTTTTTCTTATCTACAATACCGACCGTGAAGCCGGCGATGTCGTATTCACCTTCGGAGTACATACCCGGCATCTCTGCCGTTTCGCCGCCGATTAGCGAGCAGCCCGCTTGCACGCAGCCCTCAGCAATACCGGCAACGATCGCTTCGATCTTCTCAGGCACGACTTTGTCGCAAGCCAAGTAATCGAGGAAAAACAGGGGTTCAGCGCCTTGTACGATAATATCGTTCACGCACATCGCTACCGCATCGATGCCGATCGTGTCATGCTTGTCCATTGCAAAAGCAAGCTTCAGCTTCGTGCCGACGCCATCCGTTCCGGATACGAGGACAGGCTCCTCGTACTTGTCCTTGTTCAGGCCGAACAAGCCCCCGAAGCCGCCAAGCTCCGCCATAACCTCTGGACGGTAAGTGCGCTTAACGTGCTTTTTCATCCGTTCAACCGCTTCGTTGCCCGCCGCTATATCGACGCCGGCCTTTTTGTACGCTTCTGACACTTTCGGTCAACTCCTTAAAATGTAATGCATACTTTATTTCTGCCCCACTCTGCCTCGTTCTAGCAGCTGCAGCTTTTGTCCGATTCTTCATTCACCGGCGTCGGGTAGTCATTGTCGAAGCAAGCCAGGCACATGCCGCGGTTATACGCTCCGTCATTGCCACCGACCGAATCAACGAATCCATCATTGCTTAGGAAAGATAACGAGTCCGCGTTGATCTGCTTGCGAATTTCTTCCACTGTCCGGTACGAAGCGATCAGCTCCTTGCGGTCAGGGGTATCGATGCCGTAGTAGCAAGGGTTTTTGAAAGGCGGTGACGTAATCCGCACATGCACTTCGGTCGCGCCTGCTTCACGAAGCAGGTTCACGATACGAAGCGAGGTCGTGCCGCGCACGATCGAATCGTCGATCATGACGACGCGTTTTCCTTCCACGACTTTGCGAACGGCGGAAAGCTTCATTTTCACGCCTTTTTCGCGCAGCTCTTGGGAAGGTTGGATAAACGTCCTGCCTGTATATTTGTTTTTGATAAGCCCAAGCTCATAAGGAATACCCGTTTGCTCGGCATAACCGATCGCCGCGGAAATACTGGAATCGGGCACGCCCGTTACAATATCCGCGTCTACGAATGATTCCTGTGCAAGCTGGCGTCCCATCCGTTTGCGCGCCGAGTGGATGTTGATTCCGTTAATATCGCTGTCCGGGCGGGCAAAATAAATATATTCCATCGCGCAAGTCGCACGGCGCTCCACTTCGGCATAACGGTCTTCACGCATACCGTCAGCGTCGAAAATCAGCAACTCGCCCGGCTGCACATCGCGAACATATTCCGCGCCGATCGACTCGAACGCGCATGATTCCGACGAGAATACGAATCCGTCGCCGATACGTCCCATCACGAGCGGACGAAGTCCGTTCGGATCGGAAGCGACGAGCAGCTTCTCATTCGTCATGATCAGGAAGGCGAATCCGCCGACAATACGCTGCAACGCTTCTTTCGCCGCCGTCTCGAAATCCTTCGGAGAACGAGCGATCAGATGCGCGATAACTTCCGTGTCGCTCGACGTTTGGAAGATCGAACCGGACATCTCAAGCTCCTTGCGGATTTCCGGCGCATTGACGATGTTGCCGTTCGTTGCAACAGCTAGGTCACCGTCGCGATAGCGGAAGATAAGCGGCTGTGCATTCGCCAGCTTGCTCTCTCCTGCGGTCGAATAACGAACGTGGCCAATCGCACGGTCGCCCTTCAGATGGTCAAGCTCGTCCTTGCCGAACACTTCCTTCACAAGTCCCATGTTGCGGTGATAGGCGAAGGCATTGCCGTTAGCCGTATCGACCGTACATATTCCCGCGCTTTCTTCGCCGCGATGCTGAAGCGCATGCAGGCCGTAGTAAGAGAGGCTTGACGCCGCCGGGATATTGAATACCCCGAAGACGCCGCACTCTTCACGCAGTTTGTCGAAAATATCGTCACGTCCGATACCCTCGTTATAATGATCTCCCGTCCAAAGCAAATGCTTGCTTATTTCATCAGACATGGAATCGCATCCTTCCAGACCTTCTCCAGTTGTTTGACCGGCGCGTTGATGCCGGATTTGCCGTTTACGTTGATGGAAAGGCTGCTGCCTTTAACCGTACCGATAGTAGCGTTGATTACGCCTTGCTCGTTCAGGTAAGCCGTCAATGCCGCAGCATTTTCCGGTTTAGCGGAGAGCAGAATACGCGATTGCGATTCGCTGAACAACAATTGATCCGCGCGAAGCTCAGTGGAGAGAGCGATCTCTGCGCCAAGTCCGCCGCTGATGCAAGATTCTGCGGCAGCTACCGCAATGCCGCCTTCGGACAAGTCATGCGCCGAAGCGACTAGACCATTTTGAATCGCGCCAAGAACGGCACCGATTACTTTTTTCTCCGTAGCGAGGTCGATTTCCGGCGGACGTCCACTAGGTGCGCCTTGGAGCACGTATTGCAGCTCGCTGCCGCCGAACTCTGCTTTCGTCTCGCCGATCAAGACGATTACGTCGCCATCGGCTTTGAAGCCTTGCGTCGTAATGTGGTCGATATCGTGTACGAGACCAACCATGCCGATTACCGGCGTTGGGTAGATCGCGCCTTTGGCATTCTCGTTGTACAAGCTGACGTTACCGCCGATTACAGGCGTATCGAGCACGACACAAGCTTCGGACATGCCGTCTGCCGATTTCTCAAGCTGCCAGAACACTTCAGGCTTCTCTGGGTTGCCGAAGTTCAGGTTGTCCGTAATCGCAAGCGGCTCTGCGCCGGAGCAAACGATATTGCGCGCTGCTTCGGCAACGGAGATACGT
This sequence comes from Paenibacillus sp. YIM B09110, assembly GCF_037167145.1. Lineage (NCBI taxonomy): Bacteria > Bacillati > Bacillota > Bacilli > Caryophanales > Paenibacillaceae > Paenibacillus > Paenibacillus sp. YIM B09110. The sequence continues at coordinate 4,140 of NZ_JBANSP010000030.1, forward strand.
CCGCCAACTTCAGGATCCAGATATACATAACGACCGTTGCAGTCCGTCGTCATTGCAAGCGCCTTGCGCGTGCCGGGAATCGTCACGACAGCCGCGTCGGAGCCCGGCTGAACAGCCGTCGACGTACGAACCATGTAATCGTATTGATTGTAAACCCACTCTTTGCTAGCAACCGTAGGGGATGCAAGCACTTTTTCCAAAGCGCCGTTCAAGTCCGTGATTTCGGCAAAAGCAGCTGTATCCACTTTCGCATTCTCACGATAGTAAGCAGGCTCTGCAGATGGCTTCTCATAAACCGGACACTCGTCAACGAGTGCTTTAACCGGCATATCAGCCACTTCTTCGCCTTGGTGGAACAAACGAAGACGTCCGTCATCGGTTACTTTGCCGACTTTGGCGCAAATAATGCCCCAACGGTCGAAAATTTCTTTCGCTTGCGCTTCATGCTGCGGTTCAACAACGAACAACATGCGCTCTTGCGATTCGGAAAGCATCATTTCGTAAGGCGTCATGCCAGTTTCGCGTTGCGGAACTTCGTCCAAGTACAGCTCAAGGCCGTTGCCTGCTTTCGAAGCCATCTCCGCGCTGGAGCAAGTGAGGCCTGCTGCGCCCATATCTTGAATGCCAAGTACGATACCGGAATCGATCAGCTCAAGCGTTGCTTCCATAACGAGCTTCTCCATGAACGGATCGCCTACTTGTACAGCCGTACGCTTCTCTTCGGATTCTTCGGACAGCTCAACGGATGCGAATGTCGCACCGTGGATACCGTCGCGGCCCGTTGCCGGACCTACGTAGAATACCGGGTTGCCTACCCCTTTTGCTACACCGCGTTGGATTTTATCGTGATCGATAAGACCTACGCACATGGCGTTAACGAGCGGGTTGCCCTCATAGCTCTCGTCGAACATCACTTCGCCCGCAACGGTAGGAATACCGATACAGTTGCCGTAGCCGGCAATGCCGCTAACGACGTGCTCGAACAAATATTTAACGCGCTCATTCTCAAGATTGCCGAAACGAAGGCTGTTCAATAGAGCAACCGGACGTGCGCCCATCGAGAAAATATCGCGGATAATGCCGCCTACGCCTGTAGCCGCGCCTTGGAAAGGCTCAACCGCAGATGGATGGTTATGCGATTCGATCTTGAACACGACCGCTTGGTTGTCGCCGATGTCGACGATGCCCGCGCCTTCGCCCGGTCCCATCAGGACGCGAGGACCCGTGATCGGGAATTTTTTCAAGATTGGTTTGGAGTTTTTGTACGAGCAGTGCTCGGACCACATGACGCTGAATACGCCGATCTCCGTGTAGTTGGGCTTACGGCCAAGGAATCCGCAAATAAGCTCATATTCGTAATCGGATACGCCAAATTGGCTGTAAATTTTCTGATCGGCAATTTGCTCCGCCGTCGGTTCTTTAGCCGTTAACTGCTGCGCCATGTTGTTCCCTCCATGCATTCAAAATCGATGTAAACATCCGTTTGCCGTCTTCCGAGCCGAGCAATTGGTTAACTGCGCGCTCTGGATGCGGCATCATGCCAACTACGTTGCCAGCTTTGTTGCTAACGCCCGCGATGTTCTCTACCGAACCGTTCGGGTTCGTGTCGCCTGCATAGCGGAACACGATTTGGTTGTTCGCTTTCAGTTCAGCAAGCGTCGCGTCGTCGCAGAAGTAGTTGCCTTCGCCGTGAGCGATCGGAATATTGATAATCTCGCCTTGCGAGTATTGGTTGGTGAAAGCCGTATTGTTGTTAACAACTTCAAGCGGCGTTTGGTGGCAGCGGAACTTCAGTCCGTTGTTGCGGATCAAAGCGCCAGGAAGCAGTCCAGCCTCGGTCAAGATTTGGAATCCGTTGCAAATGCCAAGGATAAACTTGCCTTGGTCAGCCGCTTTCTTCACTTCGCTCATTACGTTAGCGAAACGAGCGATAGCGCCGCAGCGCAGGTAATCGCCGTAGGAGAAACCGCCAGGAACTAGAATGCCGTCATATGCGGAAAGGTCGGTAGCCGTATGCCATACGTAGTCGACAGGCTGGCCGATCGTTTCTTCAACCGCTTTGTAGCAGTCGATATCGCAGTTGGAGCCTGGAAATACGATAACTGCAAACTTCATCGTCTTATCCCTCCAGCTCAAAACGGTAATCTTCGACAACCGTATTCGCAAGCAGCTTCTCGCACATCACTTTGATGCGTGCTTCCGCTTCTGCGCGGTCGTTCGTATCAAGCTCAAGCTCCAAGTATTTACCGATGCGCACTTTGCCGACTTCGGCGAAGCCCATCGAGTGAAGCGCGCCTTGTACAGCTGTTCCTTGCGGGTCCAAAACGTTTTCTTTGATCGTGACATAGACGGTTGCCTTCATAATAGCCTCCTGGAAATGTGAGTTTTCCCGCATAGGGAGTGAGGAGTGTTAAGCCGATGCCGCGCGGGACGCAGAGGTAATTGTCTCCGTCGCATTAGCAATCGTAAATTTTTGATTACACTCTAACGTGTAAATTTACGATAGCTAGACGCGAGCGCTGTCGCTCTACGACAACAACCTCTGCTCTCCGCGCTCACGCTTAGCTCATCACTAAACCTTTGCGGGGTGGTCGGTGAAGCTTGGACAGCCGCGCTTTGCGCTTACGCGCGCGCTGGCTGTGAAAGAGATTGGTTTCTGTTTTGAGACGGCCGCGGGGTGCACCGCTGCCATGCTTGCTGGAGCAGCCGCACTTCGTTGGCTGCGTCCGTTTTGGCTGAACTTCATCCAACCAAAACGGGGGTATAAGAGCAAAAAGCGTAAAAGCCGGGAAACAGGCGCTTTTGATTGGATGTTTTACAGTCAAAGCGAGAAAGAAAAGAAAAATTTACTTTAGACTGGACGAAATCCAACCAAGCGGCGCTTGAACCCACCATACACGCATCAGACAAACAAACGTTTATAGTTCAACGCCGACGAGGCGGCGGTAGATGTCGCGGTAGCGGGCGGTCGTCGCTGCTACTACGGATTCGGGAAGCGGAGCAGGCTTGCTGTCGCGATCCCAGTCGGAGCCGAGCAGATAAGTGCGTACAGGCTCCTTGTCCATGCTGTCGATCTCGATGTCGAAGGCATAGTTGCCTTCGGCCCAGAAGCGGGACGAGTCCGGCGTGAAGATTTCGTCGATCAATATAACTTTGCCGTCGATAAGTCCGAATTCGAATTTGCAATCGGCAAGAATGATGCCATGCTTCGCGCAATACGCATGCGCGAACTCATACAGCTTGATGCTGCGGTCGCGAAGCTCATCCGCGAGCTCAGCGCCAACCATCTCAGCCATCTTTTCGAACGGGATGTCCTCGTCGTGGCCGACGTCGTTCTTGGCCGCAGGCGTGAAGATCGGCGCTGGGAAGCGCTCGTTCTTGCGAAGACCTGCAGGAAGCTCGATGCCGTTGATCGCGGACGTTTGCTGGTATTGTCTCCAACCGCCGCCCGTGATATAGCCGCGAACGACGCATTCGATATCAATGCGCTCCGCTTTGCGGGTAACCATGATGCGATTGCGAAGCAGTTCAGGCTCGGTAACGAGGTCGCCAAGCTTCTCAACGTCCGTATGCACGACATGGTTTACTTGAATGTCGGCTGTTTGCTCGAACCAATAAGCCGATAGGCGGTTCAGCACATTGCCTTTGTCCGGTACGGCCGGGTCGAGCACGTAATCGAATGCCGAGATGCGGTCTGTCACGACGATCAGGAAATGCTCGCCGAGATCATACAATTCCCGCACCTTGCCTTTATATATAAGAGGAGCCTTAATGTAATCAACAGCCGTGGATAGAGCTTGCGATTGAACAGTCATTGATGGCTTACCCCTCTCTAGATTAATCCAAGACGTGAGAAGATCGTGTCGACATGCTTGAGATGCCATGCCGGGTTGAAGCAATCGTCGATTTCTTCAGCCGACAGTACGCTTGTTACCTCTTCCGTCTCGCTGATGATATCGCGGAACTGACGTTGCGTTTCCCAAGCCTGCATCGCGCGCGGTTGAACCGTGTCGTATGCTTTTTCGCGGCTGAAGCCTTTGTCGATCAGCTTCGTCAATACGCGGCCGGAGAACGGCACGCCGTAAGTTGCATGCATGTTGCGCTTCATGTTTTCCGGGAACACCGTCAGGTTGTTGATGATGTTGCCAAGACGGTTCAACATGTAGTTAAGCAGCATTGTTGCGTCCGGCAAAATGATGCGCTCAACCGACGAATGGCTGATGTCGCGTTCATGCCAGAGCGGAATGTTCTCGTAAGCCGTCAACATATGTCCGCGAATAACGCGCGCTAGACCGGAGATGTTCTCGCAGCCGATTGGGTTGCGCTTATGCGGCATTGCCGAAGATCCTTTTTGACCTTTCGCGAAAGGCTCTTCAACCTCACGGAATTCACTCTTCTGCAAAGCGCGAATTTCCGTAGCGAACTTGTCGAGCGAGGACGCGATAAGCGCCAGCGTCGCCATATATTCGGCGTGACGGTCACGCTGCAGCGTTTGCGTCGAGATAGGAGCTGCCGTGATGCCAAGCTTCTTGCAGACGAACTCTTCCACGAACGGATCGATATCCGCGAACGTGCCTACCGCTCCGGACATTTTGCCGAACTGTACGCCGTTAGCCGCATGCTGGAAGCGCTCCAGGTTACGTTTCATTTCCTCGTACCAGAGCGCTACTTTCAGACCGAACGTCGTCGGCTGCGCATGAACGCCATGCGTACGGCCCATCATAGGCGTATCTTTATATTGGATCGCTTTGTCGCGAAGAATTTCAATGAAACGCTCGATATCTTTGAACAAAATCGCATTCGCTTGAAGGAGCAGGTAACCGTTCGCCGTATCAACAACGTCGGTCGAAGTAAGACCGTAATGAACCCATTTGCCTTCAGGACCTGCTTTCTCGGACACGGCGCGTGTGAACGCGATAACGTCATGGCGAGTGTCTAACTCGATTTCGTAGATGCGGTCAATATCGAAAGCCGCCGATTTGCGAAGCGCCACGACATCTTCCTTCGGAATCGCGCCAAGCTCGGACCAAGCCTCGCATGCGCATAGTTCAACTTCGAGCCAAGCGTTGAACTTGTTCTCTTCCGTCCAAATCGCTCTCATTTCCGGTCTGCTGTAACGCTCTAACATAAACCATTCACACCTTCCAAATATTCGTTTCTTGAATCCATTCCAGCGCTGCTTCGGTACTTGGCGCAAGGACGTTCACATGGCCCATCTTGCGCTTGAATACCGCTTCCTTCTTCCCGTACAAATGCACCTTCGGCGCGACGTTCAAGCGTTCCGCCGAATCATCATGTTGCGCCATAAGCGCAAGCAGCGGCTCTACATGCTGCCCAAGTACGTTAACCATAACGACCGGGCTCATGAGCGCCGTATCCCCGAGCGGCAAGTTGCATACCGCGCGTACATGCTGCTCGAACTGCGACGTCCGGCAAGCTTCCATCGTGTAGTGACCGCTGTTATGCGGCCTAGGCGCCAGCTCGTTAACGAACAGCTCGCCATCCGCCGTAACGAACAGCTCCACCGCGATCAACCCTACGACGCCAAGCCCTTCGGCAATGCGCATCGCCAGTCGTTCCGCTTCGCGCTGCACGTCCTCGTTAATACGTGCCGGAACGATAGATAAGTGCAATATATTATCGACGTGAATATTTTCCGCAACAGGGAACGCTTTTATTTCACCTTGCGGGCTTCTCGCCGCTATTACTGATAATTCTTTGTCGAAGCGAATGAACTGCTCGAGCACGAGCTGTACGCCCGCGCGCGAAAGCGTCTCGTAAGCTTCGGCGATCTCGTCTTCGTTGCGGATGACCCATTGGCCTTTGCCGTCGTAGCCGCCCATCGCCGTCTTCAGCACGCAAGGCGTACCGAAACGTCCTACCGCCTCGTGAAGCTCGTCCACGCTGCGGATCTCGCTGTAAGGCGCTACGCGAACGCCTGCCGCTTCGATCGCTTGCTTCTCGCGCAGCCGATGCTGCGTCGTGTAGAGCAGCTTGCTGCCTTGCGGCACGTACGATTCCGCCATCAGCATTGCCGCGACATCGGCATCGACGTTCTCGAACTCGTAGGTGATGACATCCGACCGCTTCGCAAGCTCGCGAGCTGCCGCGCGGTCGTCGTACGCCGCTACGATTTGCTCCGATACTTGTCCGCATGGCGCATCCGGCGTCGGATCAAGAGCAATGAACCGATAGCCCATCGCGCTGCCTGCATTGGCCATCATTCGGCCAAGCTGGCCGCCGCCGAGAATGCCGATCGTACTGCCCGGAAGCAGCGTCTTCACATTCTCTGCGGATGCGGACGACTTATTGCCCGCTTCGCTGCTCATAGCGTTTCACTGCTTTCCAGCACTTCCTGCTTCACGCGCTCGCGGCGCGCTTCCACGCGCGCTTGCACTTCAGGATCGAATGCGCCGATCATTTGAGCGGCAAGCAAGCCTGCATTCGTACCGCCTGCATTGCCGATCGCTACTGTTGCAACCGGAATGCCGCCCGGCATTTGTACAATAGAGAGCAACGAATCAAGTCCGCTTAGATTCGAGGATTTAACCGGAACGCCAATAACCGGCAAAATCGTCTTCGCAGCGACCATGCCGGGCAAGTGTGCAGCTCCGCCGGCTCCGGCAATAATGACCTTAAGCCCACGTTCTACTGCCGATTCCGCATATTCGAACATCAAATCCGGTGTACGATGCGCCGACACAACCTTTTTCTCATACGGAATTTGAAGCTCCTCCAGAATGTCACAAGCTAATTTCATTGTGTCCCAATCCGACTTGCTGCCCATGATTACGCCTACCTTCGCAGACATGCGATCAAACCTACTTTCATCAATAGAGTATGGAAAAACAGAAAAAGCCCGCAAGCAACCGTATCCAGGCTGCCTCGGACTGCGAGCGCGAGCGCCGGCGACAACAAAAGTATGCCGCTTGCCGCTCAGTAAAGGATTCGATGATTAGGCAGCTTCCAGCGCTTAGGAGACAACAGAAGGCTGCCCCGTCAGAGGAGCAACCTATGCTTGGCAAATGGCTGTGCGCAGCTCTCGTTCATCGCTTCACTTCATGCTCGTAGTCCAGAAAATAAGGTTTCCGGGTAGAAACATTCGGGCCTTCTCCCGAAAATATACGAGTGTATCTTAACTAAGTGTTAGCGTTATTTCTTCTACTTTAATATATAACGCAAATCTTGATATTTGTCGAATCATGTCGTTCAAGGCAGTATGCTCGCCTTAAGCCTACTCTAGTTTATCTAATCGCCCTAACACTGTCAATAAAATACGAACATTATGAGGGGAAGTTTTATAAAGGTTCGTTTTTTTGAATAAATCGTACGGAAAATCAGAACAGTATGCCCAAAAAAAGGGCTTATGCCCGCTGGCATGAGGCGAAAAACAGAGCCAAACCTCATTTGAGACGTTGCCGGCCGTACTTGCAGACTAGGGACGGCTCTTCTTGAATATAGATGTTTAGTAGCGTCTATTTCGGCATTTTCATTCCATGGATGAACCACAGAACGTATAAGGAGGTTGGGCAGGCATGCATATTCACGTCGTGCAAAGGGGGGATACACTTTGGGCGTTGTCGCAGAAATTCGACGTCCCTCTCAATGACATACTCGCCGCGAACGGCCTGCGGGGAGAAGAACCGCTCGTCATCGGCCAATCGGTCATTATCCCTCAGCAAGTAACCAGCCATAAAGTGCTGGCTGGAGAGAGCCTATGGGCGATCGCAGAGCGGTACGGTCTCTCGCTTCAGCAGTTGATGGCTGTGAATCCAATTAAAAATCCGGCGCTGATTTACCCCGGACAGGTGATTACGATTCCGCAAGCGACGAAGCCGGTTACAGAGGTGAATGCCTATACCGAGAAGTTCGGAGCAGCGGGCGTCGAGATCGTGAATGATATCGGCCAATACTTAACCTACTTAAGTCCGTTCAGCTATCGCGTGCAGTTGGACGGCTCGATGATCCCGCTCGACGACTCGGCTATTATCAAAGCAGGCTACGCGCACCGCGCCGCTCCGATGATGGTTATTACGAACTTCGAGAACGGCACGTTCAGCCCCGAGATCGCTCATGCCGCCTTGTCCAACCAATCTGTACAAGAACGGCTGATTACAGACATTTTGGCCATTATGAAAAACAAAGGTTATCTCGCGCTCAACGTCGACTTCGAGTACGTACCGCCTGCCGACCGAGCCCTCTACAACGCCTTCCTGCAGAAGCTCGTAGACCGCCTGCATCCAAGCGGTTATCTGGTTTCAAGCTGCCTTGCCCCGAAGCTGAGCGCCGATCAGACCGGTACGCTGTATGAAGCGCATGATTATGCCGCTCACGGGCGAATCGTTGACTTCGTCATTCTGATGACATATGAATGGGGCTGGTCAGGCGGACCGCCGCGCGCCGTCGCGCCGCTGAACGAAGTCGTGAAGGTGCTGAACTACGCCCTCACCGTCATTCCGGCTGGCAAAATCGTCATGGGCATGCCGTTATACGGCTATGACTGGACGCTCCCTTACGTGCAAGGGGGCAAATGGGCGCCTACGGTCAGCCCGCAGGAAGCGGTGCGTCGTGCCGCCAAATACGGCGCGGAGATCAAATACGACGCGCTGAGCCAATCACCGCATTACAACTACTTCGACGAGCAGCGACGGGAGCACACCGTATGGTTCGAGGATGCCCGCAGCGTGCAAGCCAAGTTCAACATCGTCAAAAGCTATCGTTTGCGCGGCGTCAGTTATTGGGTGCTCGGCGTCTCGTTCCCGCAGAATTGGTATGTGCTTGATGCGAACTTCACAATAAAGAAGCTAGTTTAAGCTTAACGCCTCAATAACGCTATACCGATCCGACGACGCATAACCCACCCACCCTTAAGCTATGTTGGATATCTGCATTAACTTTAACCGAGAACGAGCCCTAACCAGAGCTATGTTGGATATTTGCTCTAACTTTGCTTCAGGAAACCTCATTTCAACCATTCCAAAAAGAAGTTGCTGCAAAAATCCAGTATAGCCAATATGCCGATCACAAAAGGTCGCTCTATCCTGCAAATATCCATTATAGCCTCCAATAATATCAAAAAGGCTGTCCAAGTGATCTGGAATAAACCAGACACACTCGGACAGCCTTTAATGCTTAATGTTTTATTGTTCCAACCAAACAGTCTTCTCTGCAGCCGGCGTACGCTTCGCGGCAGGCGCGGTCATATCGGGATAACCGATGAATAGCAGCCCTACCAGCTGTTCAGCTTCGGAGAGGCTGAATGCTTCCTTCATTGCCGGATGGTACATCGGATCACCCGAACGCCATACGGCGCCAAGTCCGTTCGCATGAGCGGCTAGCAGCAGATTCTGCACCGCGCAATGCGCTGCGGCTATCTCCTCTGCCAATACCGCACGCGGATCATCTGATGGCGAGCATACTGCCGCAATCACGACCGGGGAGCGGAACGCTTTCGTGCGCTCCTTCGCCAGACGATCCTCCAGCTCCTCTCCGCTCAGATCAGGAAGCTGCGCCGCCGCAACTTTGGCGTATCCGTTGCCCAAAGCCGATCTGCCCTCGCCTGACATCACAATGAACTTCCATGGCTGCGTATTAAAATGGCTTGGAGCCCACACTGCCGCATCCAGCAGCTTCTCGATTTCTTCACGCGGAACGGGATCCATCTTCACTCTCCCGATCGATCTTCGTCCTTGAATCGCCTCTTCCAATAACATCATGCTCTCTCCCCAACTTATGATAGCTTTTAAATATACTTCGATTTACTCGTCAAGGTGAAACGGCTATCGCCGTCCTCTGGCGGCGTGAGCGCGTTTCATTCCGGAGAAATATAGGGACAGTATAATGTGAAATCATATACTCCTATATTTTGAACAACACGAGGTATTCCCCGTAGCCTTCCTTCTCCAAATCCTGTTTCGCTACGAATCGAAGCGAAGCCGAATTGATGCAATAGCGCAGTCCCGTCGGTTGCGGTCCGTCGTCGAACACATGGCCCAGATGAGAGTCGGCTTCCTTGCTTCTCACCTCTACGCGCACCATATAATGACTTGTATCGGTGTGCTCCGAAATGGAAGCAGCCTGCAGCGGCTTCGTGAAGCTCGGCCAGCCACAACCGGCATCATATTTGTCACGCGAGCTGAATAACGGCTCTCCCGATACAATGTCGACATAGATACCGTCTTCGGTATGATCCCAATATTCTCCCGTGAAGGGGCGCTCCGTAGCGCTGTTTTGCGTTACTTCGTATTGGATAGGGGTAAGCTTATTCTTCAGCTCAGCTTGATCCTTGATCATGCTCCAGTTCTTCGCGATGAAAGCGTCGCGTCCCGAGCCTTTACGGTACATTTTGTAACGGAACGGATTCGTCTTATGATAGCCCTGATGATAATCCTCAGCCGCATAAAACTTTCCTGCCGGTTCGATCTCGGTCACAATCGGCTTATCGAATCGTCCGCTTGCCGCAAGCTCCTGCTTCGACGCTTCCGCCAGCTGGCGCTGCTCCTCCGTATAATAGAAGATGCCCGTCCGATAGGAATCGCCGCGGTCATGGAACTGTCCGCCCGCATCCGTAGGATCGATCTGATGCCAGAAGATGTCTAGCAGCTTCTCATAGGGGAATACGTCAGGGTCGTACGTAATAAGAACGGCTTCTGCATGTCCAGTCGTATCGGAGCATACCTCTTCATACGTCGGATTTTCCTTATGCCCGCCTGTATAGCCGGAGACGACGGAGACGATACCCGGCATTTCCTCGAAAGGCGATACCATACACCAGAAGCACCCTCCTGCGAATGCTGCTTGTTCCGTGCGGCGCCCGCCGCTATTATGCGATAATGGTTGATCCATGTTGATCTCCCTCCATTGACGTGTAAACTTTCGAACCTTTCTCTCCTATTATACATGACAAGAGGGCCATACAACAAAGGCAGCCATTATACCGTTATTCGAATGCGCTTCCCGGCAAAATAACAAGCAGCACGGGCAGCGAGCTTGCGCCCGGCGAGGTGAACCGAATCGTCACTTCCGGAGGCGGCAGCAGCGCTGCATCTCCTTCCGGCTGATGCTGGATATGGAGCAGAACCCCTTTCGACGGATCGGCGAAACCGCCCGCCGGCACCGAAATCACTTCGCCGTTCACTTCAATCGCGCCTAGAAAATTACCCGCCCGAGGGTTAAACAATATACGCGTACCATATGCCACATCGGTCAGCTTGATCGTATTAACAGCACCGTATTCTCCCCCGTCAACCGTTGCCTGACCTGTCAAAGCGTCAACTCCGGTAATCGATGTGCCTCGATGTCCTAATCTAAGCTTCTTAGCCGTTATCCCAAGCGGTTCACCCACGACCAGCGATAAGTCCGTATTGGCGAACGTTCCCCGATTGCCTACCTTCTCGAGGCTCGGCAGGTTGTGGACAACGTCCAGCGGATCAGTACTCTCCTTAAGTGCCATCGTCGTATAAGTCAGCGGCCCATCTGAATCGACGTCAATTAAGCCGGAAATGCCGTTATTTTGGTTTAGCGCGATTTTATCAAGCTCAGGAAGCAGAATTGCGGAAGTATTCGGCTCGATCGTCAGCACGCGCGGCGCTGCTCCCGTTAAGTACCTCTTGACCGCTGCAAAACCGAACTGAAGCGCATTGTGGCTTGGTCCTGCAAGTCCACGATTGCCTATCGTCAGTTGAACCGCTTCGCTCTGCTCGTTCGTGACCACGACGGCAAGCTTCAATCGTTCGGAGGATCCGTTCCGGTGATGGATGAATAAGCGCCCAGCCCCGTCAAGCTCGTCCTCGTAAAGCAACCCTTCATCAAAAAAACGTTCCGGCGCGTTCGACATATAAAGGGTGCGTCCACCCCTCGTCTCCGTAACAACCGCTTCCTCATACGTATTCATCAGCCTTGTATCTACATCGAACATCGCTCCCGGGGTACCGAAGCGCATGTAGTATTCGAATGGCGTATACATAACCTCGTCCGTCACTTTGAGCTGTCGGGTTACATGGCTGCTAGCGCCGTCGTTGTCGTATACCTTTTGCGTAATCGTATAGGTTCCTGCTTCAAAATAAACCTCTTTGCGGTCTATCCACTCTACCTTCGCCAGCTTACCATCGGGATCATAGCTCAAGTCTTGCAACAACACTCTCTCGCCGCGTTTCACCTCAATAGGCAATTGAAAATCTGCGACCGGCGGCACATTCGGATCAGGCTGGATGACGATCGAGAGCTGTGCTTTATTTTTATCAAACGTATAAGAGCCTGTCCAAAGCAATGAGACAGCCGAAATAGGAACATGGAGTGTTCCATTAATGCTCAAGGCTGGTGCAGCCATCAGCTTGTAGCTGTTATTGCGCTTTGTGCCGCGCATGTTGACGTTCAGCGTAACTTTGTTGGCATATGTATCGATATGAGTGCCGCTCTTGTCGTTATACACCTTCGCTCCGATAGCCGATGCGATCAAGCGGATCGGAATCATGGTTACCCCTTTGACTACAGGCATCGGTGCGGCGGTCGGCTTTACTGTCCCGTTCACGCTTACCTGCTTCTCGCCATGCACAAACACAATTTGCGCTGGCTTGCGTTCAGCCGCCTCTGCAGGATGTCCCGCTCCGGCAGTTGCAATAGAAATGGCGATTGATAAAGCAATAGCTTTGCTGATTATAGGTTTCTGTCCGTTTGGTTTAGTCGGTCTTTGGTTGTCTTTGATCACAATTCTCTCCTCGCTGTCGGCATTCTCAATAATTGCGCAGTCCGAAGATTAGACGACTTCAGAAAGACAAAAGTTACGGAGTCTAGGACTACGCCGCAGCCAAGCTGTCCTCCATATGGCTTTTTCTTTCCTTCTTGGCACGTATTGGCACATCGGATAGTGCCCGCAATCGTTAAAGGTTTGTTACAATAAGGTGACATCCGCAACCATTCGGGTTAAAATACGGTCTAATCTATTTGAGAGGTTAACCTTATTTTTTGCAGTTGCGTTCATCCATTCTTCTTCGCTAACCACACACAAGAGAGGTGAACGCATACATATGAACGATATCGCTTTGGATTCGAGAACGGGCGTCAGTACCGATATGACCCGCCGCAAGAAGAGAAATGGCAGGGCATTGATCCTATTTGCCTGCTTATGGCTCGTCCTAATTTCCTCCGGTATTTACGGGGCCAAGTGGTACACTGACCGTATCCAGCAAAATATTAGCGAGAGCCTAGAGCAGCAGACCGCCAGCCAGATTACGGCGATGCAGCAAACGTACGAGGCGCGCATGAAAGAGCTGGAGACCAACTATACAGCCGACATTGCCGATCTAGGGGCAAAAGTCGATGCTCTGAACGAGCTTCTGACCTTCACGAAGGATAACGCCGATTCGAAGACGGATAACAGCAACAAGCTGTACACGCAACTGAATGAAGTGAAGAAACAGCTGAACGAACTGCAAAAAAGCTTGGAAGTGCTCAAATGATTACGAACCTGACCGTAAAAAGATTTAACCGGACTGCCCTGCTCGCCGTTGCGCCCTTCCTCGGCATCATGCTGTGGCTGCTCTTGTCCGACATTGTTGTGTCGCTGTCTGCTGCTGCTTTCCCGGAAGCTATAACCGAGCAGCAGCCGCTGGATTCTGCGAAGGTGCAGGAAACATCGGCCGGACTGGACAGCGCTCATCTGATTGCAGGCGAGACGCGGCAGTCGATTCAGAAGCAACTGAAGCTCTACAACCAGACGAATGCGGAAATGGCGAAAATCTCATCGCTTGCCGCTTCGAATGCGATGAAGCCGCTTCTCGTTTACGATCGCAACATTACGAGCAAGCTCGGCAAGCCCACGTCCACGATCGAATCGGACAAGCTCCGCGCTCAGCTCTTCTACATGAAAGCGGAGAACTTCAAGTACTATGCGCTGAAGGTGCAACTGAAGTCGGACGATGCGATGACGATGGCGCTTGGCAAGGACAGCCTCGGCTCATCCGAGACGACGCTTGCCGCCGTCAATCGGCATAAGGCTATCGCCGGCGTGAATGCAGGCGGATTCGCCGACGGCGGCGGCAAACGCTATCCGCTGAGCACGACCATCGTAGACGGCGAATATACAGGCGGGTTCGAAGCGACCTACGCCGATCTGTTCTTCGTCGGACTGAATGACCAGAACGAGCTGATCGGCGGTAAGTTTACGAACCAAGGGCAGCTCGATGCGAAGAAACCGAAGTTCGGCGCTTCGTTCGTCCCCGTTCTGTTGCGGAACGGCTCGCCGACGACGATTCCTACGAAGTGGCAGACAAGCCCTAAGCGCGCTCCCCGTACTGTCGTGGCCAACTACAAGGACAATCAGCTTCTGTTCCTCGTCGTGGACGGCTACAATGAATCGGGCAGCTCCGGCGCAACGCTTGGCGAGCTGCAGCTATTGCTTCAGCGGTTCGGCGCCGTTGACGGCTACAATCTCGACGGAGGCGGCTCCTCCTCGCTCGTATTTAACGGCCGCATCATTAACAATCCGTCGGACGGACAGCTTCGCCGGCTTCCGACGCACTTTTTGTTTTTCAAATAATAGACATGAGATTAAGGCGTTTTGCTATGGCAAAGCGCCGTTTTCTATTATTCCCGGCTACATATAATGGGGTATCTATTCATATATGATAGTTGGGAGTGATAGCTATGAGCGGAAGACTTCATTGCAAGCGGAGGGCTAGATGCGAGACCAAACACAAATCAGGCGCTCACTGCGGGCATAAGCACAATCGTCGCTGCAAGTGCAAAAAAATCATCAAGCTTCGCGGCCCGCGAGGACCCAGAGGCAATCAGGGAATCACTGGATTGCAAGGTCCTGCAGGAGCAACCGGTACGGTAGGAGCAGCGGGCGCCGTCGGAGCGCAAGGTCCGGTCGGACCTGCGGGACCAACGGGAACAGCCGGCGCAGATGGAACAACGATTTTAGGCTACGGATCGCTTTTCTCCAATTCGACTGAAAGCTCTACTTCAACGCAGACTGCCGTTCCGTTTGACGCGTTTGGCCCGCTATCTGGCATTACTGTCGGTCCGGACGGCGATACACTGATCGTCGACACAGCCGGCGTATACCAATTTTTCGCTACCGCAACGGTCGGTACTCCTGGGGAACTCGGTCCGGACAGGGTTACCTTCGAAGGAACGGTGAATGGCGCGAACTTCCTGGATCCGGATACGACCATCTTCATAGTTGCTCAGAACACGACCGGTTCGGTAACAGCTCTGGTCGCCCTAGACGCCGGCGATGAGATCGGACTGGTCACGACGTCGCCTTTGGACCCGCCTGGCATAGCATATTCATTCCGCAACCTTGTTCTGACGAGACTAGCGTAACGCGCCGAAGAAAAAAAAAGATCAGCCTCACGGGGCTGATCTTTTTGCATGGATGAATATACTAGTAGCATAACGATCGAGACGACACTCCTACCCCTGCGAAGAAAGGAGCGGCATAGATGGGCATCGGTGCAAAATGGTATCGCAAGTCGCTGCTGACGGTCGCCGGCATTCCCGCCGTAGAGAAGCTGTCCATACGTTATGGACGCAAGCTGGCAGGCAAGTTCATCGCCGGAGACACGCTTGCGGAAGCGCTGGAGGAAGCGGAGACGCTGAACCGGATTGGCATTATGGTTACGCTCGACCATCTCGGCGAAGGCATTAAACAGCTTAGCGAAGCAACAGCCTACAAGGATCAGTACGTGAAGCTGCTCGACGGTATTGCGGAGCGCAAGGTCGACGCCAACGTCTCGCTGAAGCCGACCCAGATGGGACTTGCGCTAGATCAGGGCGCCTGCTTGTCCAATATTCGCGATGTTGTGAAGCGGGCAAGGCATCATCGCAATTTTGTCCGGATCGATATGGAGGATTCGCCCCATACGCAAGCGACGATCGACATCGTACGGAGACTGCACAAGGAAGGACTGACGAATGTCGGCACCGTGCTGCAAGCCTACTTATTCCGAACCGAGCAGGATGCGGCAGATATGATTCGCGAGAACGTCAATCTCCGCCTCGTTAAGGGCGCGTACAAGGAAAACGAATCCGTCGCCTATCAGCAACTGAACGACGTTCGCAGCCAACTCAAGAAGCTCGCTCAGCTTCATTTTGATGAAGGCGTCTACACGGCCATCGCCTCGCATGATGACCATATCATCGACTGGGTGAAGCAATACGCAAGCGAGCATAGCATCGCCAAAGACCGGTTCGAATTCCAGATGCTTTATGGCCTCCGCTCGGGAAAGCAAGCTCTACTCGCCAAGGAAGGTTATCGCATACGCTGCTACGTCCCCTATGGGGTCATGTGGTATCCGTACTATACGCGCCGCCTAGCCGAGAAACCCGCCAACCTGATGCTCGTGCTGAGGAATATGTTCAAGTAGCTTCTGGCATTAAACGGAATGATCAAGCTCCAGACTGGTGCAGGCGCAAATTGTGAGTTAAAATTCACTATTTATGAGGCCGGACTCACTTATCTCAGCACCTGTTAGCGCTATTCGCAACAATAGTGAGGCAAACCTCATTGCTCGTGAATCTAGCTTCATGAGCAGTGAGATTTGCCTCACTAAATCAGACGAGCAGATGAATATGTTCAAAAATAATGAGATTACCCTCACTATTCTATGAAGTGCTTCATAACGGAAACAAAAAAAGGAGCAGCGCCGGTCCAGCGCTGCTCCTTCCTGTTTGAGAACTATTCGCTCTATTCGCCGCCCATGAATACGTAACGGTAAATAACGAGAACCGCCAATACCCACATGAGCCAGTGAACGTTGTATTTGCCTTTTTTCGCAAGATTGCCAACCGTAGCAAGCACGACATACGTTACGATACCGAACGAGATGCCGTTAGCGATGCTGTAAGTGAAAGGCATGAACGCGATGATGAAGAACGCTGGAATCGCGTATACGAGATCCGAGAAGTCGATCTCCTTAACCGATTGCATCATCAGCACGCCGACGATAATAAGAGCCGCTGCCGTTGCCGCGCCAGGAATAAGGGCTACAATCGGCGACAGGAAGATGGCGAGCAAGAAACAGATACCTGTCGTAACCGCAGTCAGACCTGTGCGTCCGCCTTGTGCAACACCTGCGGAGCTCTCGATGAACGCCGTTACTGTGCTTGTGCCGAGCACCGCGCCGCCGCTTACGCCGATAGCGTCAACGAACATCGCTTTGCCGACTTTTTTCTTGCCCTCTTCCGGATTTTTCATGAAGCCGGCACGGTTAGCCGTACCGACAAGCGTTCCGAACGTATCGAACAATTCAACGAACGTGAACGTCAGGATGACCGTAACAAGACCAACCTCGAACACGCCTGCAAAGTCGAAGTGCCAGAAGTTCAATGTGCCGAAGTCAGGCACCCATGTTTTGTCCGTAAACACTTCTTTTACGTCAACCTGACCAGAGATAATGCCAATTACCGTCGTACCCAAGATACCCCACAGGATAGCGCCCGGTACGCGAAGCACCATCAAAATACCGATTAGAAGCAGAGCCACAACCGTCAAAACAACCGTGCCGTCCGTGAAGCTGCCAAGGCCCATAACCGTTTCGTTGCCGGTAACCGGCGTGAACTTGCCGGCCGGAATATCCGTGAAGCTCGACACGGCGATTGTCATCAGACCGCTGTTTTTCAGGCCGACAACCGTAATGAACAAGCCGATACCGACCGTAATCGCATGCTTCAAGCTGTCTGGTACTGCCGTAATAAGCATCTGACGAATTTGCGTTACCGTCAGGATGATGAATATAATACCGGAAATAAAGACGGCCGTTAGTCCCATTGCCGGTGAAATAGGCTCATCCGTTGCCGCCGAAGCGATAACGACGGATGCGAAGTACGCATTAAGGCCCATACCTGGAGCAAGTGCTACCGGGAAGTTGACGAACAGACCCATTGCAATCGTGAAAATACCGGCTGCAAGCGCCGTAGCAAGAAATACTGCAGTCCAGTCAAGTCCTGTCGGCGTGAGTATGATTGGATTGACGGCCAATATGTATGCCATCGTCATGAAAGTCGTCAGCCCCGCCATAATCTCTGTCCTGACATTTGTCCCGTGTTCCTTTAAGCGAAAGAAACGTTCCATTTTGATCAATAACCTCCCAAAATTGTGGTGGAACAAACAAAGGAGCCTAGCGACAATGTGATTACCACATTTTCCTAGGCTCTGCAAAAACGGAAAAAGTATACACGCCGGACCGTGGCGCGCTTCTTCCCATTTTCGTAGCCAGGTCATTTACGGTGACCGAGTAGAGACTCTCAAGCCGATTCTTGAGATTATACGAAAAATATGCTGTTGTTTTCCGTCTCCAATTTTAGAAGTGGGAACGGATTTTGTCAATGCTATTTAGCGAATAATATTTGCTGCAGTAGTTGCCAATATTCGCGATTACAGCGTTTCCAAACCAAGTAAGCAAGTCCTTTGACCTAATATTTGAACTATTTTCCATAACTATGCCAAGACTAACTGCTATTATTCGCCTGAAGCTATCCCCCGTCCGATGAAATCGAATTTGTTAATGTTGAACAGGAATCCTTCGCCTCCGGTGAACACGAAGTATATATCGTTCGGACCAATCGGCATTTCTGTAAAGTCGGCCGATACGTCCACCCAATTCTGCCAATCGCCCGTTACCGGAACTTTCATCTCTGCGATCAGCTTGCCTTCCGGCGAACCGACCCGCATCCCGATCGTACCGCCCGATCCTGCCGACGATACGCGCGCCTTCACGCCGGTAATGTTAATGAGATTCATATCGGTGAAAGCAAGCCACGATCCGTTCTCGATGAAGCCGATATTGCTGCCTCCGCCTTCATCCTGCGTCAATTCAGCCTTCGGCGCATCGCTCTTCTCGTTGTAATATTCCGCTTGGCGATCCGTAGAGAGCAGCTTGATGGATACGGCGCTAGTCAGCGGAGCCGCTTCTGCAGTACCGTTATCCGTATACGTAGCAGTTAGCAGCAGGAACGTATTCTCGATATTGGTGTCGCTCTTCACCGATACGAACGAGCCTTTGCAGCCGCTTTGGGTTGGACTTGGATGGGCGTGCTCGTCATGACCGAGCGCTGGCGTCACCATGACCTTCGAGCAATCGATGCTGCCATCGTCTGCGTCCGTCACCTTCACTTCATATTCAATCGTATCTCCCCAAGCGAACAGTCCATGCGCTGCCGGAGAGACGAACTCAATCGTAGGCGCCCGGTTGCCGACCGTTATCGGAATAATGAGCGACGCGGCATTGTCCCGGTCGTCGATAACCGTTACTTTGGCCGAGTAGTTGCCGTTGCTCTCGTACGTATAGCTCGGATTCGGTTCTTTGGAATCAGTCTGTCCGTCGCCGTTGAAGTCCCACTCGTAGCGCATCTCTCCGCCTTCAAGATCCGTCGTGCCCTCGGTGCTGAACGATACCGCAAGCGGAGCAAGTCCGTTCGTCGCGCTGGCGACCGCTTTCACGGCCGGAGGCTGATCGCCTGCCGCCCCGCTGTAGACGATGCGAGAGATTTTGCCGTCGATCGAGCCGCTTGCGAATTCCGACACATACAGACTGCCGTCCGGGCCGATCTTGGCGTAGATCGGGTGATCGAAGTTAATGTTCGGAAGGAACGGATTGACCTGCATCAGCTTGCCCTGGTCGTCGAACTTGATTTCCTTGAACCATTCACGGGAGAAGTCAAATGCGATGAGCGAGCCGTCCAAGTAGCGCGGCATGCGGAACGGATTCGTATGATCCGGATCATATTTGTACACGCCGGCAACGGCTGCCGTACGGCCTGTGCCGTCCGTAATGCCCGGGAACTTCTCGCTTGGACCGTAAGGGTAGTAGACCATTGCTCCGACTGCCGGAGGCAGCTGCTTCGCTCCCGTATTATTCGGCGAGTCGTTAACGATCGCCGCGCAATCCTGCGCCTTGCCCGCTACGCGCATCAAGAAATTGTACGTGCGGTAAGACTCGTTATCGCCGGAGCAGAACGGCCAACCGTAATTGCCCGCTTCCGTCGCCCGGTTAATCTCGTCATAGCCGACCGGGCCGCGCAGCACATTCGGCGCTCCTGCATCCGGACCTACGTCGCCCCAATAGAGCGCGTTGTCGTATGGACTGAAGCCCATACGATAAGGGTTGCGCACGCCCATCACATAGATCTCCGGCTTACCTGATCCGTCCGTGAACAGATTCCCTTCCGGAATCGAATACGTGCCGTCGCTCTCGGGCTTGATACGCAATATTTTGCCCCTTAGATCGTTCGTATTGCCGGAAGTGCCTCTCGCATCCCAGGCTGATCTGCCGTCCCGCTCGTCTGTCGGCGCATAACCGTCTGATTCGAACGGATTGGCGTTGTCGCCCGTCGACAGATACAGATAGCCGTCAGGCCCGAATTCCAGGTTACCTCCATGATGGCAGCATTCTTTGCGCTGGGTAGGCACGCGCAGCATGACCTTCTCCGTCGTTAAGTCTACCTCATCGCCCTTCACCTCGAACCTTGACAGCACATCCTCCTCGGCCGCGCCGACCGGCGTGTAATACAAGTAAATCCAGCTGTTCTTGTCAAACTCCGGATCCAGCGCCATACCGAGCAGTCCTTGCTCATTGCCTTCAACGATCGGTAGTTTGGCGGATAACGTCGTAATGCCGGTCTTCGGATCGTTTACCTTAACGCTTCCGCCAATCTCAATAAAGAAGATGCGCCCGTCAGGCGCGAAGTCAAGCCCGATCGGAGCGCTCAAGCCGGTCATCAGCTCCTGCTTCTGGTAATTGGCCGAGCTGTATACGGTTGCGGCGCAATCGCCTTCCGCCGCGCCAGCCGCCCAGGAGATGCCGCCGAGCAGATGCTGCAGAAACGGCTCGCTCGCATAGCTTTCCTTCGTATGCCCAAGTCCGGTATACCAGGAGCGGCCTCCGTCATAGTTTTGACACCACGCAACGGGATGGTCATATCCCATTTTGCCGCCTTCGTACGTGCTCTCGTCGACCGTCATTAACACATGGACAGCACCGCGCGGATTAGCCATGAAATTGTACCATTCGTCGGTATGCGTCCATTTGGCAGCTAACGAGGCCGTCGAAGGATGCGCGCGATCCGCGGTTTGCAGCTCCGCCGATACGACGGCCGGATGATCGACGAACATGCCGCCGACAAGATCCATATACCATTGCCAGGAATGGAGCGTATCCGAAGCGGAGTGGACGCCGACATAACCTTTGCCCGCCTGAATATACCGCTCGAACGCCTCCATCTGCTGGAAGTTAAATATTTCTCCCGTCGTATTCAAGAAGACGACTGCCACATAAGGATCAAGTCCCTCATCGGTGAACACGGACGTATCCTCCGTCGCATCCACCTCGAACCCGTTCTGCTCGCCTAGAACACGAATAGCCGCAATCCCTTCTTCTATAGCGTCATGCCGAAAGCCATCCGTTTTGCTCAAGACGAGAACCCGATAGTGATCGGGATCTCTCTCACTCTTGTCCTTCGCCAAAAATAAATAAGTGAATAGCGCGGCTAAAGCGACGACGCTTATCGCCACGTATATTAAGGTCGACCTTCCGTTACCTTTGCTGGCCATCATGCAGCGTAATCTCTCCCTTGCCCGGCAATAGAGCCGATAACTTGTAATTGAATCGGATTTGCGCACTCAACGCCGTACGGCGTGAATGACAAACCTGGCATTGTCGTAATCATAGGAGCAGGTCGATAGCGTCAAAATCTTGTCGTCTGCCGTCGGCTTCACCGTAGACGGATGCAGCGACCGCCTCTGAATGTCGTCCAAAAACGACTGAAACTGTTCGTCCGAATCAAACTCTGTCCGAATATAATCGAAGGAGGGATCGGCTACATAAGCGGAGAAGACAACCCACTCTTCGTCCCCCGTCAGCAATTCGAAATCGATCGTCTTCAATCGATCGAACGTCCACCAGCTTTCGTAATTTTGCAGCTTCCCGAACATCGTGCCGTCTTTCATGTAATGTCCGTAAACAATCGTATTGCGGTTATCGCCGCCGGCGTCATTGCGGTAATCCATAAAGATGCTGCCGGCTTTGTTCTTGCCGCCTTCCGCGTCATGCTTCAAATAAAAAGCATTATCCTCCCCTTGCACGACCGGGTAATCGATTGGAGTTCCTTCGATGCGGACCCAGCCTACAATGTCCTTGTTCGTTTCCTGCAGTGCCGCAATCTTCGGATTGATTATCGGCTCTACCGGTTCGTCAGCCAATGTGCCGGCAGTTGTCCCAGCTGGCTCGGGAAGCTGCTCCTCCAGCGGCTGGGCATAGGCGCTCCGGAAATCCGCATATACCTTCTTGTTTTTGTAGCCGTCCATGTAATAGTCCGCGATCCGGATACTCGCAAACAAAAAGACAATAGCGCCGATAACGAGCAGCGCTTGCCGTATTCTCGTCTCCCGCCAAGCGTTCATCGCATTCACTCCGTTCCCCGTTCGTGAGCCCATCATGCCCTCTAACAGGAACGTCCCTTCGCCATCGCTATGACAAAGGGACATCCTCATTCGCTTGCTTATGTTAATCAGTCATTCGTTATTAGGATTGCTTCGCGAATTTTTTTCTCGATAGAACCATGAGCATTGCAGCTCCAGCTGCAAGCGCTACATAGAGCATAACGCCTGAATCGCCAGTCTTCGGATTGGCTTCCGCCGCCGGTTCGCCCGCTGCCGGTGCCGCCGCGCCGTCTGCCGATTCGAACTGAACGTTGCGAACGTTAAGATCCCCGCTAACGAATACGACGAACAAATCTTGCGTTCCCGTCACGCCGGAAACCGGTGCTTCGAACCACTGGTAAGCCTGCCAGTCGCCTGTCGACTTATATTCTATCGTTGCGATCGGCGTACCTGTCGGAGCACCTGTATATACTTCTACCGTGCCGGTTTCGGACGGAGTCGCAATCTCGATCTTCACTTTGGAAGCGCCTGCATCACCGAATTGAACCTCGCCGTATTTGGCATAGTTGCCTGCTACGATATATCCGATATTTTTATTTTCGTTGTCCTCAATGCGGGGACCATTGCCGTCGGAGAATTTGCCGGAGTCGCTGTTCAGCTCCGTGTTAGCGGATGTTGCGATCGGGCTGTAAGGATCGATAGCAGCGAAAGCAATCGCGGAATTTAATACGAATAACACGAGAACCAAAATCATAACCGAATACCTTTTTTTCATGGAAAACACTCCTCGTCATTTTAGATGATTGACTTCATATCGTTCTGTCTACCCATCCTGGCAAGTGTGCGACCCCTGAGTGGATCGGCCGTTCCCCCCTTCACCTCCAACAAAATGGAAGTGCTTTCATAACTTAATACTGCATTTTTAACCAAAAATCGTTTTTCATAGGAATCATACGATTTCTTCAAAAAATCCAATATAAGACAAAATTAAATTTTCGAGTGTAATGCAATACTGTAGACCTATAAACGACCATTTTGCATGAGAATGAATACAAAAAAACCCCTGCCGAGAAGCTCAGGCAAGGGCTGGCGATTTCCATATGAAATTCTTTTATTTCGCAAAAAATAGCGGCAAGTAGCTTTTATTGCTCTCCAGCATCTCGTCCAGCAATTGCTTCGCCACGGCGATGCTTGGAACAAGCGGATGATGGACCATCGCCTGCAGCGCAATGCCTCTGTCTCCCGTCACAGCCGCTTCTATCGTCAACGATTCGTACGTTTTGACCGCATGCAGCAGCCCTTTAATTTGCTCAGGAACGCGCTGCGGAGGCAAAGCGATCGGACCTTGCGCCGTCACGACGCAGTTCACCTCAATGCTCGCGTCCTCGGGGAGGAACGGAATAATGCCGTTGTTGCGCACGTTCAGCGTCTGAATATCACGTCTATCGGTATACAAGGAGTGCATCAAGTTAACAGCTGCTTCGGAGTAATACGCCCCGCCGCGCTTCTCCAATTGCTTTGGTTTCTCGCTTAGATTAACATCCTTGTACAGCTCGAACAACTCCGCTTCAACACGGCTGACAACTTCCGCGCGCGTACCGTTCTTCTCCATCGACTCCTTCATCTCCGCATACATGACGTCGGTCAAGTAGAAATATCGCAGATAATAAGTCGGTATCGCGCCAAGCGACGACAAGAAATCATAATCCCAATCAAAGGCCGTCACGTTCGTTGCCGAGTAGTCTTTGCCGCCCTCGATCATCTCTCGCAGCTTGTCTTCTCCGTTCACATAAGCCGCCGTCACCCAGTGCAGATGGTTAATGCCTACGAATTCGGGCAGCACCTCGCGTTCCGATACGCCATACTCCTTCGCGACAAACTTTTGGAAGTTGATTGGCGAATTGCAAAGGCCAACCGTCTTGACCTTGCTATGCTTCAGCACCGCTTCGGTCACGATTCCCGCAGGATTCGTGAAGTTGAGCAGCCAAGCGTCCGGCGCCAGCTCCTCGATATCGCGGCAAATGTCTAAAATAACGGGAACCGTGCGCAGCGCCTTCATCATCCCGCCCGGCCCTGTCGTTTCTTGACCGATCACGCCGTGCGATATTGGAATGTGTTCGTCGCGGCGTCTTGCTGCAAGCAAGCCGACGCGCATTTGCGTCGTAACGAAGTCTGCACCCGCGATCGCCTCGCGCCGATCGAGCGTCAGCATCACTTTGATCGGAAGGCCTGACTTCTCCACCATACGTTTTGCAAGCTCGCCAACGATTTCCAATTTATGCTTGCCCTCTTCAATATCGACGAGCCATAGCTCACGAATAGGCATCTCGTTGTATTTGTTAATGAAGCCTTCAACGATCTCGGGCGTGTAAGAAGAGCCGCCCCCGATGACTGCGATTTTCAAGCCTTGTTTGTTCATTGCGATTATCCTCCCCGTAATGGATATGGTAAATACTTACTTGCTGCTTATTGGAACGTGATCTGCCTGAGCGCCTTATCCAACGCCTCATCGATCGTAATACCCGCTTGATCCATCGCGCTCATGACCGCACCAACGACCGGATCGACCGATAGCTTCACGACGCTCGCATTTGGCGCAATCTCGCCAACCGATTTCTTGATCGCTTCCACCATATGATTCGTTGCGCCTCGCGACAGCACACTGCCCGTCAGCACCACATCGAATACATCCTGCTGCATGCCGAGCCGCTTAATGAGCGCATTAACCGAAACGGCCAATTCTTGTCCCGCCTGTTGCAAAATACGAATCGACACCGCATCGCCTTGAGCGGCGGCTTGGAACACCAGCTTGCCAAGCGTTCTGGGCGGACGGACACCGTTATCCAGCGCATCATCGTACATCGCCTTGACCGAAAGATAACCAAGCTCTTTCGGGACGATGTCGCTCAGCAGTGTTGACTGCTCTCTGCCTTCCCACCCGCGTATCGCGCTGCGGAATGCATGAATCGCCAGATCGGAGCCCGAGGCTTGCCCGTCGCCGAACAAGTAGCCGAAGCCGCCGTATTGCAGCTCCTCTCCCTTCGCATTGCGGGCTGAGGCATTAAAGCCCGTGCCGCTAATGATGACCGCCCCATGGGAGCGGGTCGTTCCCGCCCGCATGCCAATCATCGTATCGCATGCAATCGCGTACTGCCCGAAGCCAAGCGCCCCGATCATCGGGCGCAATATAACGTAATCCGGCTCTCGGTCGGCGCCGGCAAGACCGAAGTAGGCGAAGTCCACCTGCTCCTTCGTCACGCCTGCCGCCTGCAGCGCCTCCCCGCAAGCTTTGTCGATATGAACTCCCGCCTGTGCGAATGCCGTCTGATGGTTGCCGTTGCCCGCATAGCCTTGGCCGAGCACACGGCCTGCTTCATCGACGAGTAAAGCGTGTGTCTTCGTGCCTCCCGCATCTACGCCTAGAAATAAAATGAATCTCACATCCTTTATCTGATCGAAGTATCGAGTCGAATATCAAGTATCGAGCATCGTGCTCCGAATGATCGTAACTTTCGTGCTTTTGTTACAACTATCATATAACAAAAAAGCACCGCGCTCTCCTGCAATGGCGCGATGCAATGATACTATCTTACTGTTTTCACCCTCTTCGCAACGAAGACGGCGATAGGCCGAAATAGTGCTTGAACAGGCGATTGAAGTTGGACAAGTTGCGGAAGCCGCAAGCCTCGGCCACCTCAATCATCTTCATATCGCTCTCCCGCACTAAGCTTGCAGCATGCGCCAGCCTAAGCTGAATCAAATAATCCATCGGTGACGTTCCTACCACCTGCGTGAACAGCGTACTGAATCGGGACGGGCTGAGATGGGCGAGCTCGGACAGCGAACGCAGCGTCCATGCCCTCGCATAATCGGATTCGATCGCATGAAGCACTTCCCGCATGGTTTCCATTCCCCGGAGCGGTTGACTCCCGCCGCTCTCCCGCCTCATGAAGTAGCGGCCTGCAAGCGCAACAAACTGAATAAGCTGTGCCCGGACGATCGTCTCGTAATGAGCTTCCTTGCGCGCGTTTTCATCGTACATGACCGCGATTGCCTCTTGCAGCCTCGGCAACTGCGGATGGTCCCGGTCCAACACGTATTCGAGCGATGCGCCAAGCTCGCGAAAGGGAAGCAGCAGCTCCCTGTCATACCGGTGCTCCAGCGCCAAGTAGGCAGGATCGAACATCACAATGGTCATAACGAGCCCTTCCGATTCGAAAGCCCGATGCAGGTCATTCGAGTGGATCAGCACAATGTCGCCTTGCTGAAAGTCGTAGCGATTGCCGTTAATAAGGTAATATCCGCTTCCCTCTCGTATGTAATTAATTTCAAGCGCCTTATGCCAATGCAGCCGTTGAAAGGTCGGACTCACGCCGCGCGTCTGCGTAATCGTCATCGGAAAGGATGGATCAAATCTTATTTCATCCTTTGTAATCGTCTTAGATGGACTGTTCATCGCGGCGTTCTCCCCTGTTCCCTTATTGCTAGTCCCTTGATTATAGCAGAGCCGGGATAGCGTTTCATTGTCAGGTAAGAAACTGATCAAAATACCTTATTGACAACAAAAGGGAAATCGGATAAATTAAATATATCAAATAGATATATCATCTAGATATATTTTTATAAAAGGAGCGAACGACATCCCATGATTGAACTGGTTACGCTTGGCATGCTTATGCAAGGAAAAATGAGCGGCTACGATATTAAAAAGGTTACGGAGCAGACGATCGGCATCTTTTACAAAATGAGCTACGGCAGTCTGTATCCGGCATTAAAACGTCTCGTGGATGAGGCTTATGTTACCGAGGAGGAAACGAACGACAGCAAGAACAAGAAGCTGTACGCCGTAACCGAGAAGGGGCAGCGGCATTTCATCACATGGCTGCGTGAGCCGCTTAAGTCGAACAAACGCGAATATATGGTCAAGATCTTTTTCTACGACTATCTCGACGAAGAAACAAGGCAACGCAACCTAAGCGACTATCAGCGTTCCATAGAGCTTCAAATCAAGCAGATGAACGCGGTTCAGGCCATTGTGTCCAAAGAACTGGAGCAGCTTGAAAATAAAGATCAGTACTACTACCGCGTCTCTACGGTGCATTACGGTCTGCAATTTTTCCAAATGGAGAATGAATGGCTCAAACAAATTATGAACAAAAAGGAGTTTTAACATGAAAACACAAAACGACTATGCGGTGAAACGTCCCTATCTGATCCTCATTCTGATCGAGCTTGCCTTAATCGTGTGCGTCGCCGGCGGCAGCGCTTATGTCTCCATAACGGAAATGACGCATCCGCTTGCTCCGTTTCTTGGCTTTGTGCCCATCGCTTTGTTTCTGCTCATCTACTTGTCCGTGACCAAAAGATGGAGCATGTTCTATTTCGGCAGCCTTCGCAGCCTGACGGCCAGGCAATGGGCAGACTACCTGCCGTTGCTGCTTATCTTAATTGTCCTGATGATCGCAAATCATGGCTTTCAAGCGCAGCCTGCTTCCTATTTTGTCTATATGCTGCTGTCCCAGCTATTCCTGGTTGGATTTGTTGAAGAGACGTTGTTCCGTGGCATTATGCTGCGGGCGTTGATGCAGAAGGGCAAAACAATAGCGGTTGGCGTATCCAGCGTATTGTTCGGCGTAACGCATGCACTGCAGGCGCTTGGCGGCCAGTCCATGCAGGATACGATACTCCAAATCGTCTATGCGTTCATTCTCGGATTCGTGCTTGCCCTGCTCGTAGCTAAAAATCGCGCGATATGGTTAACGATCATTTTTCACGGCCTGCATAACTTCATCAACTTCACCGGCAATACCCCAAGCACACACATTTACGACTATCTGGTCATCATTATTCTGATCGTCCAACTGGTGTGGCTGATCGTATCCGGTCAGAGAAAAGCGGCTGCCCTCTCTCCCAAAAGCGCTCGCACAACTACGGCAATTTAAACGAATCAGAGCCGAATGAAACCAAAATTGCAGTTTGATTGGATTTCATACAGGAAAAAATACTCCCTTCTATTTGCGTAACAACGCAGATAAAAGAGAGTATTTTTGCATTCTAAGGTTAAGGAAAGGTTTGACAAATATTTCTTTGCACAGTATATTGGACTACGTAGTCAAAAAGACTTCATAAACATGTGGGAGGAGATATTTCAATGCGAATACAAATGCGACTAAGTCAGGAAGCTGAAACCATTCTCCGATTGGAAAAACAAAAAATGGTGGAGGCTGAAGGGGTTTCACCCACTTATGGATACATCATTAATCAAAAAGTAAGAGAAGTTTTTCCGATCAGAAAATCGGTTAACTGGGAAAAGGTTAAAGATGCTAAAGTTCCATATGAATATCAAAGCAGCGAAAAAAGTGATATCGATTATAGTACGACGCTTAATCTTGAGCTCTCCGTTTTAAAATGCATTGAAGAATTGCAAGTGGATTTCAAAGATATCTTTCATGTTGCAAGGGTTCATAAATCATTCGTAGTTCGGTTGGTTTTGAAAGCTGCAAAATTGCTTGAAATGAACGAAGATATTTCAAAGCAACAGTAAAGAAGATCAATCACAATAGATCAAGGAGGAAAAATATGAAATCAAGTGAAATGATTAAGACGATCAAGTATGTAGAAACAAACTGTCACGGGATTAACCAAATGTACAAATCACGAATAAATCACTTCCAATCTCAAAACTTAAATAAAACGCAAGGTGTAGAGTATGATTCTGAATTTGATGATTTCGTGAAAGAACTTGAAGCCGTCATGGAATGCAAAGTTTATATACCAACCGCTAAAAAAATACTCAACAACTGGTATTTGTGGGCTGAAGCAAATTTGGATTCATTAAAAAAAATCCAACCTTTTGTAAAAGCTTCCGAGCCTATTGAATGGCTTATTCTGAACAATTTTCGTATTGAGGATGCTACTTTCAGCAACGATGCAAAAGAAGAGTCCATTCATGCGGTCAGAAATAAGATGCCACAAGATTCGGATTTGTACAAACGATTAAAAGTCATTGCAGATAAACAGTATCCCGGTAAACGGGGTTTTACATATAATTACTTAGTAAAAGTTGTTGCTGGGTTTTCAGAAGCTTGGAGTTAATGCGAGAGCTGACCAGAATGTACAAGAACGTACCCTAACGCATACAGTGCCAACGCCAACAAGGCAAAAAGCATCGCGAGCAGCACCCCTTTGACAAACCTGTACCAACCGATACGGATTAACCCAAAGCATACGCCGTACGCAAACAGTCCGACAGCAGCTCCCTCCAGAAACGTAATCGGAGCCCTTAAGAGCACGATATAAAACAAAACACATATCCCGAACAAAACGTAATTCATCCACAGAAATATTGTTCTTCCTTGCTTGCGCATCTAACTGCCCCCCTATTCTGTATGTCTTCTAGGTTCGAGGAATAGTTTCCTTCTATTTCCTATTGTTTGACTTCTTCGAATATTGTTCAGCAGGAGGAATGCACATGCCTTGTATCTTCGCTATGTCAGACATTCATGAGGAACTGGATCTGTTCAAAGAAACGCTTCGTTTAGTTGATTTGAGCGGAGAAAATCGGCTGGTTTTGCTGGGCGACTATATCGATATCCATTCTCAAGACTTGTCGATTTTGCATTTCATCAAAGAACTGCAAGAAATGCATAAAGAGCTAGTCATCGTTTTAGCGGGAAATCATGAGCTTTTGTTGCTTGAGGATATCCATTCCAAAGCTAGTTCATTTAACAATGCCGCCGTTATACGTTGGCTGAAAGGCTTGCCCTTTTATTATGAAACGGACACGCAAATATTCGTTCATGCCGGCGTTGACGAAGAAGCGGAGGAATTGTGGAAATGGGGATCGGAAGATTATTATTTTTGCAGCAAATACCCTCATACAACTGGAAAGTTTTATAAGGATATTATTGCAGGGCATATTGCTACTTCTGAAATTAGTGGCGACGCCGATTATCATAACGTTTATTGGGACAAGCAAAGCCACTTCTATATCGACGGCGATACTCGTGTGAGTAAGACTATTCCCGTTCTGAAGTATGATACGGCTTCAGGCATATACTCCAGTTTTGAGAAGAGAAAACAAGATGGCGGCAGTTTTGCGTGGCAGGAATATGTGGTAAAGAAGGGTAAATAAATTAGCAATTTGGACGGGTTGCACCTAAGAAGAAACGCCTGACGGCGTCCTCTATCTATATGCGCCAACGTTTCGTCGAAACGAATACTTCGCAGCACCTCTCTAACGAGCCGACCGAGAACGGACAAAATCGCCGCTTAAACAAACTATCGACTGATTTCAAGGGGCTAATGGACAGAAACGATGCTAAGAAGGCATATTAATACCGTATTGATTAATTTAGTGCCTGTAACGATCTGTAATGTCCATTAGAAAATGAACAACGCGCTATATGTTCGCTAAGCGTTCGTAGTGTCCATTAAAAAAATACGCAGCCCGACGCTTTCCTAAAATCAGCAAAAGATTCGACTTTCCATAATTTGTAACCACTTATGCATCTACTATCCATATCTAGCACTTATCGTTACAGTTAATGCTATTTATTGGGCGGTACTAAGGAGCAGGAGAGCTGTTCAGTTTGAAGTTCTCAATATAGTTCATTGCTTTTGTTTATAAAAAAACTCTCTTTCATTTGCTAAACAACGCAAATAAAAGAGAGTAATTTTTTGCATCCTATTGTTGCAGGTGTACGTTTATCCGGTCTATTCCCACTCGATTGTTGCAGGTGGCTTCGACGTTACGTCGTACACGATACGGTTGACGTTGTCGACTTCGTTGACGATACGGACGGAGATTTTCTCGAGCACATCCCAAGGGATACGCGCCCAGTCAGCCGTCATGCCGTCGATCGAAGTAACCGCGCGGATGCCTACTGTGTACGAGTACGTACGAGCATCGCCCATAACGCCGACGCTCTTCATGTTCGGAAGCGCCGTGAAGTACTGCCAAATCTCGCGGTCAAGACCCGCTTTCGCGATCTCGTCGCGAAGAATAGCGTCGGATTCGCGTACGATGTGAAGCTTCTCTTCCGTTACTTCGCCAAGCACGCGGATCGCAAGACCCGGACCTGGGAACGGCTGACGCCATACGATCGCTTCCGGCAAGCCGCACTCTTCGCCGACTTTACGGACTTCGTCCTTGAACAGCGCTTTAAGCGGCTCAACAAGCTTGAACTTAATGTCTTCCGGCAAGCCGCCGACATTATGATGGGACTTGATCGTTTGCGCCGTAGCCGTACCGCTCTCAACGATATCCGTGTAGAGCGTGCCTTGAGCAAGGAACTCGTAGTTTTCCAGCTTGTCCGACTCTTCTTGGAACGTGTAAATGAATTCGTTGCCGATAATTTTGCGCTTCTGTTCAGGGTCGTCTATACCCTTCAGCTTGCTAAGGAAACGCTCTTGGGCATCGATCTTAATAACTTCCATATCGAATTTGCCAACGAACGTTTCCATAACGCCTTCCGCTTCGCCTTTGCGCAGCATGCCGTGGTCGATAAACATACAAGTAAGCTGTTTGCCGATCGCTTTGTGCAGCAGGATCGCTACAACGGAGGAATCAACGCCGCCGGAGAGGGCGCATAGCACCTTTTTGTCGCCGACTTGGTTGCGGATTTCTTGAATCGTATCATCAATAAACGACGTCATCGACCAGTTGCCGTCGCAGTCGCAGATATGGTACAGGAAGTTGCGGATCATATCCGTGCCGAACTCCGAATGACGCACCTCCGGGTGGAATTGCACCGCGAAGAACTTGCGGTCCGCGTTGCTCATCGCCGCAACGGGAGCATGCTCCGTGCTTGCGTCGACTTGGAAGCCTTCAGGCAGTTCAACGACATGGTCGCCGTGGCTCATCCATACCGTTTGTACTTTGTCGAGTCCGAAGCCGATTTGCGAGCCTTCCACAAAGTCAACTTCAGCTTTGCCGTACTCGCGCTTGCCTGCGCGTTCAACCTTGCCGTTAAGCTGGTGCGACATCATTTGCATGCCGTAGCAGATACCGAAGATTGGAATGTTCAGGTCATAAATCGCTGGATCTACAAGCGGTGAATTTTCCTCATAAACGCTAGCCGGTCCTCCCGAGAATACGATGCCTTTAGGCTGCAATTCGCGGATCCGCTCCACCGACGTGTTGTAAGGCAGCAGCTCGCTGTATACGCCTAAATCGCGAATACGGCGTGCAATTAGTTGGTTGTATTGTCCCCCAAAGTCGAGAACAACGATGATTTCATTTTGCTTAGTCATTACCGAGCCTCCCTCAATAGATGTAGTAATTATATATAAGGGGGTTTAAGCGAGTCAAGGCGAATGCGTTCGCAGGTGCGAATTGGCAATGTTTGGGGCGCAAGTTACTAGTTAGTTAAGGCTGTGTGCGTACTGAGAACGGTCGGCGAAAAAGGGACGAATGCGGTTGAAAGACAGCTCAGTTATCCGGTTAGTTCGGTCGGTTACGGACTGTACAGACGTTATGTCGACAAAGGTGGCATTTGGGGGCAAGTTACGGACCATAGAGGTTCTATTGTGGCGTTTGTGCTTCTATTCTGACTCGATTTGCCCGGTTAGCGCCAATGGACTCCGTTAGCTGCGTTAATATGCGGCATACGGGCTCATAGCGTTATCTGAGTCCGTAACGTCTGCGAAAAAAGGCCGTCCACTGATTGCTCGTGGACGGCCTTTTGGTTGTGCGCCAACGCCGCGGTTATTGATTCGCGTGGCGGGGCGCGGTGTCTGCCGAAGGAACATTCTCCTTCGGCGGCTGCTTGATGAGCGTGCGCAGCACTGCGCGCAGCTCTGCAGGTGTCGGCGCGCCGGACCAGAGGCCCGGCCGGCCGAATTGCGCTTGCTCCAGCCAGAGTGTCATCTGGCGGAGAGCGTCCTGCTGGGCTGCCGCTAAGCCGGACTCGGCTGCGGCTGCGTATTGCCGCGCCGTCTGATGCGGCGCGCGCTCGCCGAGACGGCGATGCATGAGCGGCGCGAGCGCCGCAGCAACTGCGGCGAAGCGCTCGCGCAGGCGCGTCTCTTCGCCGCCGGGCGAGGCCGATGCGCGGCCGCGACCGCTTTGGCTGCGCGGCGCAAGCGTCGGCGCCTGCGGCGCTGCGCCGCCGCCTAGGGCAGGCGCGTCAGCTTCGCTTGCGCGGCCGCGCCGAGCAACGCCGGCGTGGGCCGCGCCATAGCGGCGCAGCGCCAGCGCCAGGCGCAGCCGTGGCCGCTGCGCGGCAGCCAGCGCTGCTAACGCCAGCGCCAGCACGCCCGCGCCTGCGGCGCTGGCAGCGGCGGGCTCTGCCGCCGCGCCCTTGGCGGCGCTCTGCGCCGCCCCCGCGAGCGCATCCGCCGCTCGCGCCACTGCCGAGGCGGCGCGTTCCGCCGCCGCCTCGAACGAGCGGGCTGCGCCCGCCATCCACGGCGAGCTCGCCTCGCCTATATCGCCGGCGCTGACGCCTACCGCGCCGCCACTGCCGGATGCGGCGCTAATCGCCGCCGCATCCGCATCCGACATGACGCCGGTGAATCCCGGCGTCGGATCGAACGGCATCCAGCCTGCGCCCGGGAAATACACTTCCACCCACGCATGCGCATCCGAAGCGCTGACGGCGTAATTAGCGAGCCGAACGCCGCCGTTGCCCGCCTTTACCTCAACTTCTGAACCGCCGGCAGCTCCATCGCTCACGCTCCCCGCCGAGGAATCGTCCGCCAGCCTAGTTCCAGACGTAAAACCCTTCACCCATCTAGCGGGTATGCCTTGCGTCCGCAGCATGACAACCATCGCCGAGGAGAAGTGCACGCAATAGCCGCTTTGCTGCTCGAACAAAAAGTAATCGACAAAGTCGGCGTCCGCAGGCGGTACCGTACTGTCTGCGAGCGAGTACGTATAGCTCGTACGCAAATAATCTTCGATCGCGGTCACCTGATCGAAACGGCTCGTTACGCCTCCGCCCGCGACTTCGGATGCAAGCGCTACTACACGGCCCGGCAACGATTCCGGCAGCTGCAAATAAGGCTCAAGATCCTCATCCAGTCCGGATGCCGCAGCCTCGTCCCCCCCATACTCCGCCATCTGTCCGTCCTCGTATTCGCTTAACGCACGCAGCTTTACGCCGTCTGTTACCGGCATTACGCTTTCAATCGTATATCGCTCCACCTTCGTCGATTGCGACGGCGCATACAGCGAATCGGCGCGCTCGTTATACATGAAGCTGCCAAGCTTCCTGCGCGGATCGGAAGCGATCAGCTCCGTAACGCGGCTGTCGCTGCCCGAAGCAAACAACGGCATGGCAGCCACAGGCTCCTGCCATACGATCATCTGCCGAATGACCGTTTCATCGCCGATTTCGTTCGACTGGACAGCTTGCGCTGCATCTTCATCCGAAGACTTCCTTACCGGCATAAGCGTCACGTTGCTCCAATCATTGCTCCACCCTCTGCCGTCATACAAATTTTTCGATTCGCCCCGCCAATATGCGGCAACCGGTGAGCTCCCCGTAAAAATAATGCGCCCGTCCTTCCGCAGAGGAGCTCCAAGCTGGCTGTCGTCGAAGCCGTAGCCGGTCAACCCGCTGCTTGACACGAATCCGCCGGCTCGTTGAAACGTTGGCGCGGAACCGCCGCCTTGACTGCCAAGCGCATTCACGGCATGTTCTATTTTCTGCGATAACGATTGTGTCCACCCGGCAGGAGCCATCGTCGTCTCCTTGCCTCCGGCAAACAACAATCCGCAGCCAATGATCGTAACCACCAGGAACAATGAACCCGTCAGCCAGCCCGTATCCAGACGCTTCACCGCGCCTATTCCCGCCGCCAAAATACGTTTTGCTCGCGGGACAGTTACGATCGCGCCAAGCAGCAGCCCTTCCGCAACGGTGCGCAGCAAGCCGCCCATGACATCAATGCCTAACCATGCATGAAGCACAATTAAGTAACCTGCCGTAATGCCGGCAAGTCCGATCGCCGTCTGGCGCAGCCATAGCAGCGCTTGAAGCGCCGGTGCGAGCATCGCCCAGCCTGCAAGCAGCATAAGCGTGCGAAGTTCACCGGACATCGCCCACAAGCCGTTGTTAGCCATCATCGCGAAGTCGTCGCCAAGCAGCTCGGGAAACCCCATTAACCACTCGAGCATACCCTCGCTATCGCCCTTATACATGAAAGCAAGAGCAAACACGCAGAGCACGACGCTGAACGCAATCGTCACCGCCATCGGCATACGGAATAATCCTGCCGCGAGTACGCAGCCGATAACGGCAAGCAGCGCCATCGGATGATAAATGGCCGCCCATTCGCCAGCATCCGTCCATGGGAGGAGCCACTCCGCAAGCAAACCAAACAATAACAGGCTCGTCACGGCTTTGTAGGGCAGTGAGTGCTCATCCGTCGTGATACTGCGATCAGATGCCGAGTCGGCGACCCGCTTCATTCCGCTCCATTTGCCTTCCGCATTAGATCTAGGCGTAGACATGCAGCTCGCCTCCTTCCTCAGCAAAAGGAAGCTCGTTCATGACTGCCGGAATGTGCAGCCATGTCACCTTCACGCCGCTGCTCTCCAGCCACTTCTGCTGCTCTCTCATCGCGAAAGTAGGCACGGCGCTCTGCACGGCGATGAACAGCTCCAGCCTGCAGCTCTTGGATGCTGCATAAGCAGCCAAATCTCCCCATTGCTTGCCGCTTCGCCAATCGCCGGTAAAAGCAAGCATCGCGCCATCCCGCTCTATAAGCTGCTCCTCAAGCAGCAGCAATGCCGCTATCGACTCTCCGCTGTCGCACTTTGCCCGCGACATCGCGAGCAGCAGCTCCGATACGCGCGTCAAGCCGTCTCCCTCCAATCCCGAACGGACAGCGCTAACACCTGCTCCGTGCTGCATAAGTAGCGTCACCTGTGCTCCAGTAACTGCAGTTTGCTCGGCAGCAAGCGCCGCCCAGCCCGCGCAAGCGTCGAATAACCGGTCATTCCCGTCATAACCCGCCGCGCACGTATCCAATACAATGCACGTACCAACCGGTGTCTCTTGGCTGTGCAGCTTCGTCTGCAAGCCCCTTCCCCTCGCCGCTGACCGCCAGTCCATATGACGCAGCGAGTCGCCGGCGCGGTACGGCCGACTGTCAGGCCCGATTCCGGCCGTTTTCGCTATAGCTGTCCTGTCCTCACGCGCATTCGCGCCTGAGTCCCGTCCCGTACCTGTATAGACCGCCTCCGAGCCTTCCGCCGCTTTTTGCGCAGCTCGATCAGCCTCGTCTATTTGCTCCAAGGCAGGCAAGGCAGGCAAAACGGTAATCGCTTCCGAGTGACAGTCCACTTGCTTCGTAATGGCAGTTAAACCGAGCCAGTCGCCAACCGTCACCGACATCGGCGCGAAGGAATGACTTCCTCGCCGCAATCGGCGCAGCTTATATGCGAGCTCCTTGTCCTTCTCCATAAGGGGAATGAATACCGCCCCGTATACGACTCGGCTTTCCTTCATCGTATAAGCGTTGGCGATTTCCTCGCGCACTGCGACCCATATGAACGGAATTGCCGCACGCCGGGCAATCGACAGCCTTACGCCAGCCTCTCCGCCGTCTCTCAGCATGACTCCGTCAACGCTGCGAACAGCGCTCAGCCCCGCGGCAGCAAGCGCCGGCATAAGTCCGCTTATTAGACTGATCATCGTAAGCACGGCCGCCATGAACCATTCTACCGCTCCGCCGCGTATCATAACGGCCGCAACCGAGCAGCCCCAGCCGACTGCAATCAGGCACCATAGCCACCACTTCGTGCGATAAGCGCGTATAGAAATGATTTCATCCTCATCAATAATCGCATCTGAATCCAGGCGACTGCTCATCTGCGCCTCCCGGCCCCTTGCGCTGCGCTTACCCCGACAGCAGCTGCCGGCCAAGGAACTTCACGAACCGCGCGCTTAATGACGGTGAGGGCATCGGGAGCGTTAGAGGATGCAACATAACGCATCGCAAGCCGATGCGGAAGGACGGCCTCCGCCGTTGCCAGCACATCATCGGGAATCGCATAACCGCGTCCGTCTACATAAGCGCTTGCCTGCGCAGCGCGCAGCCAGTCGCGCAAAGCGCGAGGACTAAGTCCAAGCAGCACCTCAGGCGCTCGTCTCGTTACGGCCGCCACCTGTACCATATATTCAATTAAAGCCGGATGCATATGCGTTTGGCGCGCTTCCGCCTGCATCTGCAGCCATTCCTCCGTTGCAATAACCGGCCGCAGCCGCTCAGGCTCGACCCGCTTCCGGTCAGCGTACTGCTCAAGCAGCTTCTTCTCTTCCGCCGCTGCCGGATAGCCGATCGACAGCCGCATCATGAACCGGTCGAGCTGCGCCTCAGGCAGCGTATTCGTTCCCTCGAAGCTAAGCGGATTTTGCGTCGCAATGAGCATGAACGGGACAGGAAGCCTGCGAGTCTTCCCTTCTATGCTGATTCGCCGTTCTTCCATTGCTTCAAGCAGCGCGGATTGCGTACGCGGAGAAGTACGGTTAATCTCATCGGCCAACACGACATTCGCCATAATCGGTCCAGGCCTGAAGACGAGCTCGCTCGAGCGCGCATCCCAGACGACGCCCCCGATCACATCGGCCGGCAGCATATCCGACGTGAACTGTATGCGCTTGAAATCACCGCCGACAACGCGGGCGAAAGCTTGCGCAAGCATCGTTTTGCCAACGCCAGGCACATCCTCCAGCAGCACATGACCTCCCGCCAGCAGCGCGATAAGCGTATGTCTAATGACGTCTTGTTTTCCTAGCAAGACACTCTCTACCTTCACTAGCAATCGATTCAATAACACTTGCGGCGGTTCAGCCCAGTGGCTATGCGGCAGTTTATCTTCTTCCTCGGACAATTGGGGAGCATTCATCGTATAATTCGCCTCCTGAAAAATAAATCTATCTATTTTTCAGTCTCCCCAGCTTACTCTCGCTTTAGACCTGCTAGAATCGGATTCGGCCGCTATTTTAACGTATAGGAAGGTATATGAGTTTGCTCATACTTTCTCTATACGTTTCGACGAAACGATGGCGTCTATTGAAAGGACGCCGTCAGGCGTTTCATCTTACCCAAATCTCGCGTCGCTCCGCGTTATAGACATAACTCTCAATTGCTAGACCGAATTTCTGAAGCGTAGAACGGACAGGAACGATGGCCGCCTCGTCTCTCCCCTTCGCCCCGCCAAGAGCGAAGTCGGTCAGCCAATAGATACGCTCGCCGTTATAATAAGCTTCCACGACGCCGCTATCCGGATCAAGCTCGGCTGTGCCGCCGATCCACTCGGTCAGCTTTGCAAGTGACACCTTGATCGAGCCTTTACTTAGGGAATACTCCTCCGGCGATAACACCAGCTGTTCCTCGCCTCTATGAAGGATGAGATTCGGCTCCGCATGCACCGGCTGCGGCAACGTCATCCGATCTCTGCTCAGCTGCTCCGCATAGAGCACAAGCGCCGCCTTCTCGCTCTCCTTCACGGCAGGTCTGCTCCACTTCAGCTTTTTGGCCAATGAAAAATGGATCGGCGTCACCGCTGTCGTAATCGGCGCGAACGAGTAGCCTTTTTCCTTATAATAAGCAATGATCGCAGGCAGCGCCTTCACTGACTCCTCATGCCCTCCGCCGTCGTGCAGCAGCACGTTCAAGCTGTCCGCAAGCTTCGAGCCCTTCACCGTCGCGATAATTTCCGACGACGGCACGCCGCGCCGCTTGGAATCGCCGCTATCTACATTCCAGTCGTGTACGATATAACCTGCGGCAGCCATCGCGTCAAAATACCCTTGATCGAAGTTGCTGTAAGTCCCGCCTGGTGCGCGGAACAGCGGCGTTCTGACGCCGGTTGCGGCGAAGATCGCATCGTCGGCCTTCATCACCTGCTCCGCGAATACGGCGAAGCTGCCGTACAGCTTCTCGTATTTATGATTATAGGAATGATTGCCGATGGCATGGCCTTCCGCAAGCACTCGCCTCGCAATATCGGGCTGCTGCTCCACCTGCTCTCCAAGCATGAAGAACGTCGCCTTAATGCCTTCAGCTTGCAAAATATCAAGCACCTGCTCCGTATGCTGGCTTGGACCGTCGTCGAACGTCAAATAGACGGTTTTGCCGCTTGGCTTAGTTGGCGCAGGAACAACGGGCTCACTCGCGATTGCAGCCTGCTTCGTTTGCACGTCTGGCTCTTGCTTCCCAACAGCTTGCTCTATCTCCACGTCGTCAGCAGACTCATAAGCGGCCGGCTTTGCGAGCAGCGGCTGCTTCTCGGTATGCGTAATCGTAATAGGAGCAGCAGGCGCGGCAGCCGTCAGCTCGACCGCTGTCGCCTCTACAGCCGCTTCCCCTTTGTACACTGCCCATCCTCCAAGCTCGAACATCGTGACCCATACTACAATTACGCAAATAGCCGCCTGCATCGTCCGCCGCATCGACATTGCCACCCTTCTCTACCATCATCGTAATGAATT
Source organism: Paenibacillus sp. YIM B09110 (assembly GCF_037167145.1). Taxonomy (NCBI): domain Bacteria; kingdom Bacillati; phylum Bacillota; class Bacilli; order Caryophanales; family Paenibacillaceae; genus Paenibacillus; species Paenibacillus sp. YIM B09110. Next base: position 43,968 of record NZ_JBANSP010000030.1, read on the forward strand.
TCAACCATGTGATAGATTATATGAAGGGCAAGTCTAGTAAATGACAGCCTCCTCCAAAATGACTCTACTCTATGATCGTCATTCATCTGATGTAGGTAACACGATAGCGGATTAGCTGGCTTTTGGAGCGTACCGCTGCTCACCGCCGGATAAATGGCTCGATAGTTGCCTTTCATCGAACTAATTGTGCCGATTCGCCACCAACTTACCAAACTAGTCCGTTTAATTGCCTGATATCGAACTAAACAGCCGGCTCGCTTGGCACAAGACTAATTAGTTGCCTAGAATGATACTAGAGTGGATTAGGCACCAAATCGCAGCACAAGAACTCCATAATTTCCTAAACAACAAAAAAAAGCGCCCACCGCTAGGGTGGACGCTCGCTTCAATCATCCGTTAAAATGCAGGAACGATCGAGCCTTTGTACGTATCTTCAATAAACTTCTTCACTTCCGACGATTGAAGGGCGGCTGCAAGCTTCTTGATCGCATCGGAATCCTTGTTATCCGGACGGGACACGAGGATGTTCACGTAAGGCGAGTCGCTGCCTTCGATGAATAGCGCATCAGTGGTCGGCACAAGATCGGCTTCTAGAGCGTAGTTCGTGTTGATGAGCGCCAGATCGACCTCGTCCAGCACGCGAGGCAGCGTCGCTGCTTCTACTTCTCTAATGTCCAGCTTCTTCGGATTTTCCGTAATGTCGCCGACCGTTCCGTTCACGCCGACGTCTGCCTTCAGCTTAATCAAGCCGTTCGAAGCCATCAGCGCCAATGCGCGTCCTCCGTTCGACGGATCGTTCGGAATGACGACTTTCGCGCCATCTTTTAACTCATCGATGGTTTTGATTTTTTTCGAATAAGCGCCGAACGGTTCGATATGAACGCCCGCTACGTTAACGAGATCGTAGCCTTTATCCTTGTTGAACTGCTCGAGATAAGGCGTGTGCTGGAAGAAGTTCGCGTCGATCTGCTTCTCGTAGAGCTGCGTATTCGGCTGCACATAATCATTGAATTCAATGATTTCGAGCTCGATGCCCTCCTTCTCGAGCAGCGGCTTCACGACCTCCAATATTTTGGCGTGCGGCACCGGCGATGCGCCGACCTTCAGCTTCACTTTCTCTGGCTGTTCGCCGGCGTTGCCGGCATTATCGGTTGGCTCTGCTCCGTTACCGTTATTTTTGTTTTGTCCGCATGCGGCCAAAGCAAGCACGAGCATCAGCATGACAAAGATATATCCTGTTTTTTTCATCTCTAGCCCTCCTATGAATGTAGCTTCTCTCCATATTTCTACTTTATTCCTTATTTGCGGCTATAGCGGCTAACAAGCGCGTCGCCCGCCATCTGGAGCAATTGCACCAGGACGATGAGCAGCACGACCGTTACGAGCATGACGTCGGTTTGGAAGCGCTGGTAGCCGTAACGAAGGGCAAGATCGCCCAATCCGCCGCCGCCGATTACGCCCGACATCGCCGTATACGATACAAGCGTCACTGCCGTAATCGTCACGGCAGCCATTAATCCGGGCCGAGCTTCGCTTAGAAGCACGCGTCGCACAATATCCCATTTGGAAGCGCCCATTGCTTGCGCCGCCTCGATTACGCCGCGGTCCACCTCGCGCAGCGATGTCTCAACCAGCCGAGCGAAGAACGGCGTTGCCGCAACGACAAGCGGCGGAATTGAACCTTCCACGCCAAGCGACGTTCCCGTAATCCATTTCGTAATCGGCATAATCATAATCATCAATATGACGAACGGCACCGAGCGCAAAATATTTACGATAAACGACAAGACGCCATATACAATCGGCTGCTGCAGCAATTGCCTGCGCGAGGTCAGGAATAACACGACACCCATGATCAAGCCTAAAATAATGGTGAACAGAAGCGAGGCCGTCAACATATACAGCGTATCCTTGGTAGCCTCCCAAATTTCATCCCAGCGCACGTTCTCGAAGCTCATCATCATAGCGTATCCACCTCCAGCCCTTCCTTCCGCAGAGCCGCAATGACGTTATCGATCTCGCGATCCTCGCCTAGCAGCTCCACGATCAGCTGTCCGTAAGGCGTTTGCTTCATCCGCGACACAGTCCCCTGCAAAATAGCGAACTGCACCGGCGTATGCTTCACCGCGTTGTACAGAATCGGCTCATACGTAAGCTCTCCAACGTAAGTGACGCGAAGCAGCCGTCCCTGCCGTTTCTCCAGCAGCAAGCTTGTAGCGCTCGTATCGGACACTTGCTCGACGAAATCGCGCGTCACCGCATGCTCCGGCTTCAGAAACACATGGAGCACCTCGCCCATTTCCACGATTTCTCCCTTGTCGATTACTGCTACACGGTCACAAATGGATCGAATAACTTGCATCTCATGTGTAATCAACAGAATTGTAATGCCTAGCTTGGCGTTAATATCGAGCAGCAGCGACAGAATCGAGTTCGTCGTCTGCGGGTCAAGCGCCGACGTCGCCTCGTCGCATAGAAGTACGTCGGGATTGTCCGCGAGCGCTCTCGCAATGCCGACACGCTGCTTCTGCCCGCCCGACAGCTGCGAAGGATACTTGTCTCCATGCTGCTCCAGCCCGACAAGCTTCAGCAGCTCGTCCACGCGAGTGCGTACGGCAGATCCGCTCTGCCCCGCCAGCCTCAATGGAAAAGCGATATTGTCGCGCACCGTCGACATCGACAACAGATTGAAATGTTGGAAGATCATGCCGATTTTGCGTCGCTGCGCCTGCAATTGACGCTGCGACAGCCCCGTCAGCTCCACCTCGCCTACCTTCACCGTTCCCGATGTCGGGCGCTCCAGCAGATTGACGCAGCGCAGCAGCGTGCTCTTACCGGCGCCGGAATGCCCGATTATGCCGAATATCTCGCCTTTTTTGACGCTTAAGCTTATATCTCGAACAGCCTCTACCGAGACAGCCCCGACCTTGTACGATTTCGTAATGTTATGCAGCTCTATCAGATGCGTGTGCCCCCTATCGTGCCATACCATGCGGTTGCCCGCTCCGTACTCCCCTATTACAGCAAGCCATATTGTATAAATTGGATGTCGCTCCGGTCAACGCACAAAATGTTCCAGTCTGCCCATTCATGCTCTATTGTCTCCAACATAGATCGTTTCATTAGTATCTGTTGCAATAGTAATGCAAATAGAACATGCAAATAGATGGAAAAAACCATGTTAATTCCGCCAATAGGACTACTTTCAGCTAACAAGTATCCTACGCAAAAAAACCGCCTCTCCCAAGCATTTGCTCGGGGTTGACGGTTCATCATTAGACATGAAAATGATAAGTTCCTATTTAAATTGAGGCAGCAGGTCGGCATGAATAGCCAGCATCCGGTCAACGGCAACATGGGCCGCTTCCTTGTTGCTAATAGCCGGATCGAGATCTACGGCTTGGTGCACAAGCGCAGCATCACCTTTGGCAGCAGCCTCGGCAATGATCTCGTGTACGTCGGAAATTCGGCGCACGGCCGCAGCCAACGCATCCGGCAGAGCAGGTATGGCAATCGGCGTCCACTCGCCTCCTTCGATCCGGACAGGCACTTCGACGATACGCTCCGAAGGCAGCTGCGGAATCGCACCGTTATTGCGGATGTTCAAAATATCGAACGTCCGCGTTGCGCCCGATTTCAGCGTGAGCGCGACATCAATGGGATGCTCCCAGCTCGGGTGGTTGAACAGCACCTCCCAATCGCCGCTCTCGCCGGAGGCGATCGCCTGCAGCTCCAGCAGCCGCTGTCTCCGCTCTTCCTCCGTTCCATGGTAAGGAGGGGTTGTCGCATAATGAATATCCTCCTGCAGCGGCAAATATTCGGCATGATGATCGACCGCACCCGCGGCGACAGCGCCGTATTGCTCCAGCCATCTGCGCATCACCTTCAGCTCGCGGCGCTTATGCTCCGGCAGCGCGGACCAATCCCCTTCCTGTACGAACGAGATAAGCGCCGGCAACAGATCCTCGCCAGTCTTCCTGTCCTTCATCGATACGACCCAAGCAAAATGGTTCAATCCCGCCGTTACGATATCAACGTCCTCCGGCTTCTTGCCTACTAACGCCGGCAAGAACGCATAGCCCTCAGCGCCTTGGTAGGCGATATTACAGAAGCCTGCTGCCTGAATGGACGTATAGCGATCAATGGCCGTTACGACACGCGGCATCGGATTCGTAACGTCCAGTATTCTTGCCTGCGGGCAAACCTCCTCCATATCGCGGCATACATCGAGAAGCAGTGTAATCGAACGCAGCCCGTTCATGAGCCCGCCGACGCCTCCGCACTCTCTTGCCTGATCCGCCATGCCAAGCTCGTTCAGAATATCGTAGTCCATCGCCCAGCGGCGCGCCCCTTGCGGCGAAGCCGATACAATGACGTAATCCGCGCCCGCGAGCGCTTGGCGACGATCCGTAGTTGCCGATATGCGTACCGTAACCCCAAGCTTATCCGCAATGCGGCGTCCCGCTCCCGCCATCGCCTCCACTGCCTCGGCATTGGGGTCGACAAGCACAAGCTCATCGTTCATTAAGCGATTCTTAACGATAACATCCTCCAGCACCGTAGGCGCGAAGACAAAGCTGCCTCCGCCGATCAATACGAATTTCATATCCATTCCCCTCTCTGTTCAAGCTCTATGTTAGTAGCCGATATATGGCACGTTGTTAAGGCAAATGGCTTCGAACTTCATATCCTCCAAAGCCGGTTGATGAACGGTAATGATCTTCGACTCGTTCGCCCTCAGATCGAAGAAGTTGTCCGATAACAGCGCCGCCACATCTGGAATGCTCACGTCCTTCGCGAACGTATCGCTTGTTACGGTCAGCTCAATATCGCCGTTAGCAAGTTGCTTCTGCGCTACCGTAAGCTTCGCAGGCCGCAGCTTCAGATCATACGGCTTGCAGAGCAAGTACGAGTTGACGGCAAGCAGTTGCCCCGCTTCATCGAACAGTTCAACGAAAGCCACTATACGCGACGGATTATAACCGCCCAGATCCACTTGTCCGATAAGGGTCGCTTGATGTCCATCAAGCTTCACCTCGAACTGCTGCACGTCAATGACCGCATCGTTGTCCAGATCATACCATTCAACGGCAACGCCGCCGGAGAAGCCGCCTTGCTCATGGATAACGTAAACGTCCGCTGCCGACGCGCCGATCTCGACCTTAAGCAGCGCGTTCGGCGTTTGGAAGCTTCTCTTCAAGTAGAAGTATGACGCTTTCTGCACCTTGTCAAAGTCTTGAATCGACCAGCTGATCGATGGCCATAGATCGCTCCACTGCCAGACGAGCACGCCAGACGTATCCGGCATTCTCGAAATCCAATGCTCAACGCCCGTCCGCAGCGCGTTCGCCTGCATTAATTGCGACAAATAAACATAATCGTCGCGTCTAGCCGGCAGATGATAGTCCGCGGTAATGTAATACATCAGCTTCTGATGGCCGTAGACGCCTTTCTGAATCGCATGGATCTTCTCGCCGTGCAGCATGCCCGAAGCGTCCACCTTATTCATGACGCGATTGGACGGATAGCTCTGCATCCCGAATTCCGATAAGAAGCTTCCTTCAATATTGCGGTAATTCTCATACGGCTCGGTACGTCCCCATACATGCCAATAATGCTGGTCGCCGTACGTACCTTCGTAGTTGTTATGATCGAACGCATGCGCGTACGGACTCGAAGGCCAATACGGACGCAGCGTATCCTGCGCACATACCTCATACATGAGGTCAAAAAATATTTTTTCGCCGAAGCCGTGAGCGCGATGCTTGCGGCTTCGCTCGATGAACGTCATATTCTCATTATTGCCGCACCAAAGCACGATGCTCGGATGGTAGCCGTATTCCGTAATGATGTAATCCACCTCTTGGCGAACAAGCTCGCAGAACGTATCATCGTCCGGATAATCGCCGCAGGCGAACATGAAGTCCTGCCATACCATAATCCCTTTCTCGTCGCACTCGTCGAAGAAAGACTGGCTCTCGTATACGCCGCCGCCCCATATTCGAATCATATTCATGTTGCCGGCCGCAATCGCGTCGATCTCGCGGCGGTAATCTTCTCTCGTATCCTGATTCGGATAAAGCGTCAGCGGAATCCAGTTCACGCCTTTGCAGAGCATCGGAATGCCGTTAACTTCGATAATGAAGCGCCGTCCCTTCTCCTTGTAAGGCTGGGATATCTTCACCTCTCGAATGCCGACGGTCCGCTCCAGCTGGACGGAAGCAGCAGCCGATACAACAGACACCTCAAGCCGATACAGATGAGGACTGCCATAACCTGCCGGATACCAGAGCTTCGGATTCGCAACCTCGAAGGAAGCACTCAGCTTCTGATCGCCGGGCCTCAGCTTCACCGCTTCCCTTTTCTCCGCGCACACGGTATCTCCTTCATATAAACGGTAGACGATCTCGGACGCCAAGCTTTCCTCACGGACGTTGCGGAGTGAGAACGACGCGTTCAGGATTGCTTTCTCTTCTGAAAGACGGGTCAAGTTGTATCCGAGGCGCTCCGCCTGAATCGCGTCATAAGCTTCGATGCTGACCGATTTATGAATGCCTACGGTGACGAGGCGCGGACCCCAGTCCCAGCCATAACCGTATTGCGCCTTCCGACCCTGCAATCGAACGGTCGAGCCGTTCCACAGCTTCAATTGCTCGCCGAATAACTTCTCCTTCTCTGCGAGTACGGCTGTCGGCGACGAGATGCTTACGACGAGTTCGTTCTCCAGCTTGGCTACGCCTTTAATCCCGAATCGGTATGGAACGAACATGAGCTCCGTTTTGCCGATTTCCACACCGTTAAGCGTGACGGAAGCATACGTATCGATGCCCTCGAACAATAGATCGAGCGCATCCGATTGCAGCATCTCCTCGCTAAGCGAGAACTTTCGCCGGTACTCCCAATCGTCGTGCTCGATCCACTCCACCTTCGATTCGAATAACGGATCGTTTTCGTCCGGAACGACGCCCGCCAAAGCAAGATCGCGTTGAACGAATCCTGGAACCTGGGCACGATAGGCTTCATGGCTCCTCTCATGCGTCAACTGCCACGTTCCATCCAACAACAGCTTAATCATTTCTCTCTCTCCCATCCTTAACTCTTTATTCGTCAAGCCCGCTTGGAGTGATCAGCTAGACCGTCGCGAGCGTCGCGGTGAATACGGTAACCGAAGCAGCCGGAAACACAAAATGAAGCTTTCCCTCATGGATGAAGCCGGCTTCAACCTTCTTAGGAACGACGGTATCCGGTTGTTCGAATGTATTGTGACTGTTCAATCTCTCATGCGAAAGCTGCTCTGCCGACCATTCCCCTGCAGTCTCCCCAGGAAGCTCGATAACCGCATCGATCGCATCCGACGCATGAAGATTGACGACGCTTAGCGTCAACACTCCGTCCTTCACGGAAGCCGTTCCCTTTAATGCAGGGAGTGAATCTTTCGTCGTCCCGTTCGCGAAGGTCACAACAGGTGAACTTAGCTCCAATCCGACGCGTCGCCCTCCTTTATGACCTTGATAGAGCTTAAACACATAGTAGGTAGGCGTTAGGATCATCTTTTCTTCCTTGGTCAAAATAAGCGAATGCAATATATTAACGGTCTGCGCAAGGTTGGCCATCTTCACGATATCGGAATGTTCATGGAAAATTTCCAAATTGACGGCCGCAATAATAGCGTCCCTCATACTGTTCTGCTGCCATAGGAGCGGGTCCTCTCTGCGTCCCTTGTGCCAGGTGCCCCACTCTCCTACAATGATGTCGATGTTCCGCTCGGGATCATATTCATCCATCATCGCCCGCGTCTCCAGTATCATCTCTTCTACCTTCATGCTTTCAGCGATAAGCCGATACCACTCGTCCACCGTAAACTCCGTTGGCGTCCCCGCATGCGCGGAGCTGTTCCATGTATAGAAATGAGCATCGTAGCCATGAAGGCGCGGCTTGCGCCACTTCGCCAGCTGTCCGAAAAACGCCGACGTCCATTCCTTGCGCTCCTCCAGCTTGTTCCCGTCCGGACCGCAGGCGATCAGATACGATGGTTTACCGTAAAAATTAGGAAAGTTGCTTTCAAAATGCCGATAAGCGTCCGCGTAGGTATCCGGCATGAACTTGCCGCCGCAATCCCAGCTTTCGTTGCCGATTCCCCAGTACAATACGTCAAAGGGCTCGCTTGCCCCATTTGCGATTCTTTCCTTCGATAGCGTCGTACCATCCGGGAAGTTGCAATATTCCGCCCAGTCCCGCAGCTCTTTCGGCGTACTGGTCGCTACATTGCCTCCAAGCCAAGGCTGCGCTCCGAGCAGCTGGCAAAAACGCATAAACTCATGCGTGCCGAACTCATTGCGCTCTACTTCGTCTGGCCCCCAGCGGCTGGTGACCTGCGAAGCCCGCTCTCCGCGCGGTCCAATACCGTCGCGCCAATGGTACTGATCGGCGAAGCAGCCTCCGGGCCAGCGAATGACCGGCGGATTGATTTGTTTCAAGGCTTCGACTACATCCAATCGAAGCCCGTCCATATTCGGGATAGCCGAGTCCGGCCCTACCCAAATTCCGTCGTAGATGCAGCTTCCGATATGTTCGATGAAATGGCCATGAATATTGGGATTGATTACACTTAACTCCTCTTGCACACGCACTCTGATTACGTTATTCATCTGAAATCCCAACCCGCTTTCTATCGCTGAGTCCCTTTCATCGGCCTCGCTTGAACGCCTTCGAAAGTCATCTCGACGGGACGAATGCTGCCGTCCTCTTCGAACCATAATCGGTCCATGCAGACGACTCGGTTCTGGGCGAGCGTCTCGGACAACGGTCTGCGATGGTACACGATGTACCATTCATCCTCACCCGGTATTTGAATCATCCCGTGATGACCCGCTCCGGTCGCGACGTCCGGGTTTTGCTGCAATATTTTTCCGACGCGCTTAAACGGTCCTACCGGAGATTCCGAGATGGCATAAGCCACCGAATAACCCGGGCCTCCCCATCCGCCTTCGGCCCACATGAAATAGTAGCTTCCGCCTCGCTTGATCATGCAAGGTCCTTCCACGAACTGCTCCGGCGTCACTTCCTTGTATATGTCCCCGTCTTCGAATGCCGCTAAGCTGATCATGTCGTCGTTCAGTCTGACCACGTTGCAATGCCCCCACCCGCCATAATACAAGTAGGCGATGCCGTCGTCGTCGATGAACGCATGCGGATCGATCGGCTGCGCACCGTGATGAAACCGGTCAATCAGCGGCTTCCCTAGCGCATCGCGATATGGACCTGCGGGATGATCGGCGACCGCGACGCCGATGCCTCCAAGCTCATCATTGCTCTGGATATCGTTAGCCGCGAAATAGTAATAGTAGCGGCCATTCCGCTCAATAGGAGAAGGCGCCCACATGGCACGTCTAGCCCATGGAATGTCGCCTAGCTCCAATATGCGCTCCACTTTCGTCCACTGGACCAAGTCCTCGGAATGAAACGCATCGAAATGGGTCTGTTGATCGTAAGGTGCCGAATAGGTCGGATAGATCCAATACTTCCCTTCGAAAATTCTAGCCTCCGGATCGGCATACCAGCCTGGGAACACCGGATTGCCCGACAAGCTGGCATTGTGAGATTTACCCATTGATTTATCCCCCTTCATAAGCGAAATCCGCAGCCTAGACCGCGGATTTCGAATTATGCAAACTATTGGTTTTGCTTCGCTTGCCATTCTTTGAACTGCTTCTGATATTCCGCAACGACTTTATCAAGTCCAGCCGCTTTCAAGCTTTCCAGCGCGGCAGGGAAATGTTTGTCGTAAGGCACAACGCCCAATTTGATCGGAATAATGCTCGACTTTACGACGGACAATACGTTCGCGTACTCTACCGCGATCGGTTCCGTGTTCAAGCGGAAGCCAAGCACCGGCGAGAATTCAACCGGGTTCGTCGGTTCGGTTGTTTGCGTCTTCAAGTAGTTCTCAGGCGTCTTGGAGTCGAACATCATATAATTGATATTGCCGATCATCCAGGAATCGAAATAGTAGTTCTGGTCGTTGGCGTCGCGGATGATGTCGATCGTGCGGTCGCCTACCGTCTTGAAGTTCGTGCCCTCGATACCGTAGAGGAACAGATTATGGTTGTCCTTGTTGCTGTACAGCCAGTTCATGAACTTGATCGACGCTTCAGGATGCTTCGCCGTAATCGGAACGGCGTTCGTGTTGCCGAATGCCAAGTATTGAAGCAAAGGCTTCTCTGCGGACAGGTAACCTTCTTCGATCTTCGCTGTCGGATTGTTTTTCGCAATCGCGATGGATGAGTACAAAGCGCCGTTGGTGCTGAACAGGAAGTCGCCAAGCGTCATTGCTTTGTCGCGCTCTTCTTTTTTGTATGTCAGAATATCCGGGTTGATCAGTTTTTTCTCATAAAGCTTACGGAAGAATTCCGCGTCCTTCTTGAACTCTTCGCTCTCGATCCAAGAAGATACATTGCCTTGCTGGTCGACCTTAATGATTTGTTCGCGATAATCGACATAGAACGGCCAGGAATCATACGTACGGTGCAGGAAGATCGGCGAGACGTCTGCTTCGGTCTGGATGTACAAATTTTTGTCAGCGACCTTCTGCATTTTTTCTGCCGCATCGATCAGCTCGTCCGCCGTTGTCGGGAACGATACGCCCGCTTTCTCCAGCAAATCTTGACGGTAGCCAAGCGTACCCATTTCTCCGCTGCCGGAAGTTTCATAGCGCCAGATGGCTGGAATCGAATAGATTTTTCCGTCGATCTTAGCCGCTTCCCACGCGTAATCAGGAATCAGCTTCTTAAGCTCAGGTCCATATTGGTCGATAAGCTCGTCGAGCGGCTGAAGCGCTCCGCGGCCGACATAGGAGCCGACAGGCACGGAGCCGTTCTCCATCACGTGAAGAAGCTCGAATTCTTCGCCCGTGCTAAGCATCAGGTTCGTCTTTTGATCCCATGCATCCCACGGAATATAGTTAATCTCAACCTTTACATTAACGCCATCGGCAAGCAGTTTCTCGTTGACCTTCTTAATCACATTTTCCAAATCAGGTTTCGCCGTGCCAGGAACGGCATAACGTACCGGAAGAACTTCCTCCGTGCTGTTCCCTCCGTTGTTGCTGTTGCCACTACCTTCGTTGTTCGAGTTGCCGCATGCCATCATAAGGACGACAAGCATTACAATTGCCAGACTTGCAGGAATGAATCGAAGCTTTTTGTGCATTTTCTGTTTCCCCTCTCTGCAACTTTTATTATATATAAAGCTTTTCAGCCGTATATCAAAATTTGTTGGTAGCTTAGCCTTTGACCGCGCCGACGATCAGACCTTTGATAATGAACCGTTGCAAGAACGGATAGAGCAGGACGATAGGCCCGATCGTAATGATCGCGATTGCCATCTTGAACGATTCGGTCGGCGCCGTCACGTTGGATACCGCTATGCCTTGCATCTGGTTGATCATGTTAATCTCCGACTGCAGCTTGTAGAGCAAATATTGAAGCGGGTACAAGCTTTCCTTGTCGACGAGCATGATCGCGTTGAACCAGTTGTTCCAATACCCTAGCCCATAAAATAACGCAACCGTCGCGAGAACCGGCAACGACAACGGGAAGACGATTCGGAAGGCGATGTAGGCATCGCTTGCCCCGTCGATACGCGCCGATTCCAGCAACGCCTCCGGCAGCTCCTGCATGAAGTTCCGGACAAGGAACAGGTTGAACGGGCTGAAGATGAGCGTCGGGATGATCAATGCGAGCAGATTGTTTTTGAACCCGAGAAAATCGTTCATCATATACCAAGGCACAAGGCCGGCATTGAACAGCATCGTAATGAAGAAGAACAGCGCAATCGGATTGCGGTAGCGCACTTGGCGATTGGCGAGCATGTAGCCTGCCATTCCCGTAATGATGACGGCCGCCAGCGTACCGATAACGGTAACGCCTATCGATATGCCATAGCTCTGAAGCAGCTGTCCGTTGCTGGCGAAAACCGATTTATAAGCTTCTAGCGAGAAATGCTCAGGGAAAAAACTGTAACCGTTTCTTAGTATCGATTGTTCGTCCGTGAACGATACGATCAAGACGAGCAAGATCGGCAGCGTGCACATGAGGGCGAACAAAAAGATGAACAAGGTGTTTATAATTTGGAACAGATCGAATTTTTTCACGTAGATTCCCCCTCCCTTAGAACATGGCGCTGTCTTTGTTGAATTTTTTCACGACCCAGTTCGCGGACAGGACAAGCACGAAGCCTACGACCGATTGATACAGACCGATGGCCATCGCGATCGCCGGGTTGCCCGAGGTACGGAGCGTACGGAACGTGTACGTATCAATTACATCCGTCGTCGAGTACAGCATGCCGTTGTCGCCGATGATGGCGTAGATCATGCCGAAGTCGGAATAGAAAATTTTGCCGATGGCCAGCAAAGTCAGAATGGATACGGTCGGCATGAGCATCGGGATCGTAATCGATTTGATCTGCTGCCAGCGGTTCGCACCGTCGATCTTCGCCGCTTCGTACAATGAATCGTCGATTGCCGTAATGGCTGCCAGGTAGATGACCGCCGACATCCCCGTTTCCTTCCATACGCTCAGCGCAACAAGAATCCAGGTCCATGGCTTCGGATCGGAATACCAGTTCTTCGGATCGAAGCCGAACGTCTCGAGCAGGTTGTTGATAAGGCCGTGCTCCGTGGCGAACAAGCTGTATACGATATAGCTGACGATGATCCAAGACAGAAAGTGCGGGAACAGCAAGGTCGATTGCGATACTCGCTTAAAGACGCGCGATCGGATCTCGTTTAATAAGATAGCGAACAATAAAGCAACGAGTGTTCCGAATACGATCGACAGGAAGTTCAGCTTGATCGTATTCCATGTCACCATGCTTGCCGCAGTGGAATGGAAGAAGAACTCGAAGTTTTTCCACCCTACCCACTCGCTGTCGAAGATGCCTTTCGTATAACTGAACTTCTGAAAAGCGATCACCATGTATGGCAGCGTCATATATCCGTAGATAAGCGTGTACAGCATGGCCGGCAGCACCAGTAAATAGGAAACCGGATTTTTCCGGATGTCGGTAAAAAAGGTATAACGTTTTGCGCGTTTGGCTATGGTGCGCTCCATTCGGTCGTCCTCCTTCGTGTTCGTCAAGATGTCGTTCTTGGCTGTTCTCAGTATGCATTCGGGAACAGGGGGCTGTGTAGTTAAAACATTTGAAAACCGTTTAAAATCGGGCTTTTTCGGCACTTTAAATATCGGATGCGGCTACAATTTTTGCGAAAAGCACACCGTCCACGTTGCAAAAAACGGGCATCTATTTTAAAGTTTGAACATCAAGAGGTGTAAGCGGTTTATAAATAGAGAGAGTTTAGGGGGATGGGACCCGGATGAGATGGAATCCGTTTTTTCGTTATGCCGTTTATCGTAAAATGCTCATTAATTTCGTGCTGCTTGTCGCCCTGGCCGTTCTCGCCGTCAGCAGTACGCTCTACTTTCTGTTCGCATCGAAGACGGAGCAAACGATCAGCAAGCATGTCATTTCCATGCTCCAGCAGACAAGCTATGCCTCCAACATCGTGCACGAGCAGATCGGAACGATCGGCAGCCACCTGCTGAACAATAACCGCATCATCACGGTATTAATGAACAAACAGTTCGACCGGGTGCAGGAACGCGACGCGATGGAAATTATGATCGACATCCAATCGACGTACCCTTTCATCAAGCATATGGGGATTTATAACGACAATACGAAACGTTACTTGAGCACGGCGGGAGCGCCCTATGAGCTGAATGAGCTGGAGAAACAGCATCTTGCGAATATGTCGGAGCTTGCTTATATGAGTTACTTTACGCAGGAGCTGCGCCTTTCCTATGCCGATAGCGCAAGCCCGGCCGAGCATGTGATCACCTTCATCCTGCGGCCTAATTACGCGCTTTCTTCTACTTATAAGGGAGCAATCGTCATCCATGTGGATGAAAAATATATATTAAGCACGATTAAGTCGATCAGCAGCGGCAGCGACGACGTCTTCGTCATGGACGCCAGCGGCCTTGTCTTGTCCCATACCGATCCTAACCAATTCATGAAGCGGTTCAATGAGCTGCCCTATATACAGCGGATTTTGGATTCGAAGGAAACGACGAGCCATTTCAGAACCGATATCGACGGCAAAAGTCAGCTCGTAACGTTCGTCCGCTCCAGCCAGTTGAATTGGTATTTCGTAAGCATCAAGCCGTATCAGTCGCTGATCTCGGATATCTCGACGCTGCGCGGTTATACGACGCTGATCGCCTTAGCCATTATCGTCCTTGGCATCCTGACGGCCTATGTAGCGACTAACAAGCTATACAATCCACTGGGCAGGCTGATCGGCAAGGTTCATGAGGTGACGGGAGCGGGAGGCGCAGACCAGGAACGGAATCGAAACGAGTTCTCGCTGCTGTCGGAGGCGTTCACGAACGTCGTCGATCAGGCGTTGTCCGTGGAAATGGCTCAGCAGCAATCGCTGCCGGTGCTGAAGAAAACGTATTTGCAGCATTTGCTGCGTGGAACGCATACAGACTTATCTTCGACTCACGTCCTGCATTCGGCGATCAATGCGCCGTTCGCAAGTCCTTATTATGCGGTTATTCTGGCGACGATCGACCGCTATGACGAATTCGTGACGAAGCAGGACCAGACGAAGCAAGGCTTGTTCCGCTTCTCCATCAACAATATTAGCAGCGAGCTGCTCATGAAGCATGCACCGAACGAAACGATCGTCGTGGACGAGCGGACGCTTGCCGTTCTCATGATGCTCGATTCGCCAATCGATCCGGGCAAGCTGCTGCTTACGCTGACAGAGATTCAGGAAGTCATTCAGAGCTTCTTCCACTTCTCCGTATCGTTCAGCATCGGCGATATCGTCAGCGATCGGAACGATATTCAGCAGTCGTTCGCATCGGCACAGGAATACGCGAATTATCGCTTCTTCTACGGTCATCAATCCGTTATTCAGACGGAGATGGTGCTTAGCCAGCACAATTCGGCTCAGGCTTATCCGGCGCAAGCCGAGAAGAAGCTAATCGAGGCGCTGCGCCTGGGTCATGCCGACAAGATCGAGCAGGCGCTCGGCCAATTCACGAAGAAGCTGCGCGAGATGAGCTACTATCAAGCCGTTCTGAGCGCGAACCAGCTGCTTGGCTCGCTGCTTCGCACGTTCGACGAGACGCTGCCGATCATGCAGGACTATTCGAAGGAATATTACGATACGGTCAATGCGCTGCCGAAGCAGGAGACGTTAGAGGAAATCGGGACGCTGCTGTGGAATTTCTGCCGGCTCATCAGCGTGCTTGGCGAGAAGAAGCAGCCGACCAAGGCGGACAGCGTCATCGATACGGTGTGCGCCTACTTGCAAGAACACTACCATGAGCCCGATCTTGGCATCGAGGCGATCGCGAGCGAGGTTCAGCTCTCGCCGGGTTATCTGGGCAAGCTGTTCCGCAGCCATACGCAGGTGTCGTTCAACGACTATTTGAAGAACATCCGGATGGAGGAAGCGAAGAAGCTGCTGCTCGAGACGAGCGAGCCGGTAGCCGCTATCAGCGAGAAGGTCGGCATTCTGAACACGACCTACTTCTTCACCTTGTTCAAAAAAACGGCCGGCCTCTCCCCTTCGCAGTTCCGGGAGCAGCATGGGAAATAGCGCGATGTATGGCGGCTAGCAGTCGACAGCTAGCCCTATATTGGATTTTTGCAGGATAGAACCGCTGTTTTAGGCGTATCCGATAGCTATGTTGGATTTTTGCAGGATAGGAAGCCCGAATCCGCTGAATTCAGGACGTATTGAGTAAAGTTAATGCAAATTTCCAATATAGCTCGAAAGTCACTCCCAAATCGGCCAAAGTTATTGCAAATATCCAACATAGCTTTTTCCACAACACAAGAAGCAGGCTAAGGGAACGCTCCCTCGCCTGCTTCTTTGTTGTTGCTCGCCTCTTTATTTGCGGTCGAGCTCTTGTATAGCTTCAAGCACCTGCTTCACGTGATCCTTGATCTTCACTTTGCGCCACTCGCGCACGAGCTTACCCTTCTTGTCGATCAGGAAAGTGGAGCGCACGATGCCCATATACTCTCTGCCGTACAGCTTCTTAAGCTGCCATACGCCGTACTTCTCGCATACCTTCTTCGCGGTGTCGGCGAGCAGCAGGAACGGCAGCTCCTTCTTCTCCACAAACTTCACATGCGACTTCACATCGTCGGCGCTTATGCCAAGCACGACCGCATCCAGCTCGCGGTATTCCGCATTCGCATCGCGGAAATCACATGCCTGCTGCGTGCAAGTCGCCGTCATGTCCTTCGGATAGAAAAATAGAACGACCGGATGGCCGATATAATCGCTAAGCTTAACCGACTCTCCGTTTGACGCCTTAAGCGTGAAGTTCGGCGCTTTTTTGCCTAATTGCAATTGAACCATGTGTTGTATCCCCCTGCTTCAAGCCCTTAACTTTAAGAGCCCGCTCCCCTATATCGTTTGACGCCGTTATTCCAAAACGCAAGACCAAGTCCGAATACGATAATACCCATAATCGGCGTGAACCAAGCTAGGCTCGACAAGTCATCCGCCTTCTGCTCTAGAAAATACGACGCCGGTATCACGCCAACGAAGGCGAACGGAAGCAGCCAAGTCAGCACGAAACGTATCAATTTGTTATAAATGTTGACCGGGTAGCGGCCATAGTTCTGAATGTTGTACATCAGAGGTACGATACCAGTCGGCGCATCCGAGTAAAAGGACAGCGCGCTCAGCGCCGTGTATAGTCCCGCGTATATGAGCACCGCTCCGATGACGAACAGGAGCAGCATTACAATGTCCATCACATGGAACGGCAAGCCAAGCTGCAGCCAGCAGATTACCATAATGACGGCACCGACGAGCGAGCCGATCAGCGACGGCGGGTCGACATTTTCGAGCAAAACTTGGTAAAGGTTATGGGCTGGCCTCGTAAGCACTCGGTCCATCTCGCCCTTCACGATGTAACGCTCGCTGAAATTCCAAATACTGAAGAACGTGGCGAAGACGCCATATGGAATCATGAAGAAACCGTAGACGAAGACGACCTCCGCCTCCGACCAGCCGCCAAGCGACGGCGTATGCTGGAATACGATCAATATGAAGATCAGATTCATCCCTTGGAACAGCAAATCGGACAGCACTTCGATCCAGAAGTCCGCCCGGTAAGTCAGGCGTGTCTTGGCATAGTTTTTAATATATTCCCAGAATAGCTCTGCATATCTCATCTCCGCTTACCCCCCTTGCACGAACAGCCGCCTGCGCGCTGCACGCCACACGAGCCATATCGGAATTAATAGTCCTGCAAACCATATCACCTGCAAGCCGAGCACCCCCGCAATTTCGTTGCTAGGCGTACGTCCCGTGAATACCGAGCTCGGCAAATACGTAATCGCTTGGAACGGCAGCCACTGCATAATGCCCGACAGCCAGCCTGGGAAGAAGGCAATCGGTACGACGACGCCGGAGAACAGGTCGACCATGACGCGCTTCATGCGCATCATACCCTCGTTATTTTCGACGAAAAAGGCAAATAAACCGGTCAGTATATTGATTTGTGAATTGATGAGGAAGCTAAAAAACAGCATGACGAGATAGATCAGCCATGTCGTAGCATCAGTCGGCAGCTTCACCGGGAACAGCAGGCAGACGATGATCATTCCCGGTACCATGAACAGAAGCATACGGAACAAGCCTTCGCCGAAGCCTTGCATCATTTTCACGAACAGATAGGAATAGGGTCGGATGAGCTGCACCGAGACGCTGCCGTCACGGATTTCATTCGCAATCTCGCGATCCAGGTTATTGAAGTAAAACGCCCTCGCCATCCATGAGACGGCAATGTAAGTTGTCATCTGAGCAACGGTAAAGCCTTGGAGTGTCTCCTTGTCGCCATAGATCGCCTGCCAAAGAAAATAGTACGCGCCGATGTTAATCGCATAAATAATGATACCGCTATAATAGTTAACGCGGTAAGCGAGCATCATCAGGAAACGTATCCGAATAAAGTCGATATAAGCGCTCGTCATTGTCCGCTCGTCTCCTTCGAGACTTCGGCCGAGCCCGATGAGTAGATGCTGCGGACGATATCGTCCGTGTTCGTCTCGAAAATTTTAATGTCGCGGATTTCTGTACCGGCCACGACTTTCGATAGCGCGTCGGATACGTTCACCTCATGCGGCAGCCACATTTTCGCGGTCACGTCATTCTCGAGCGACCACGTTACGGCAAGCTCTTCGGTCAACTGCTGCAGCTTCGCCAGCGGAGTATGACCTGCGAATTGGAACTGAATCTCGCGGCCCTTGCTCCAGCGGCTCTTCAGATCGTCCAATCCGCCATCATAAATGATGCGGCCGTCGTCCAGCATAATGACGCGCGAGCATAACGCTTCGATATCTTGCAGGTCATGCGTCGTGAGCAGAATCGTCGTGCCGTGCTCGCGGTTCATTTCCAATAAGAAATCGCGGATCTCCGTCTTCACGACGATATCGAGACCGATCGTCGGCTCGTCGAGGAACAGAATGGACGGATTGTGAAGCAACGATGCGACAAGCTCGCAGCGCATCCGTTGTCCAAGGCTGAGCTTGCGGACAGGACGGTTAAGCAGATCGCCAAGTTGAAGGCGCTCTACAAGGTTGTCCAGTCTTTTGCGGAAGTCGGCTTCAGATACGCGGTACACCTTGCGCAGCAGCTGGAACGACTCGATAACGCCGATGTCCCACCATAGCTGGGAGCGCTGGCCGAATACGACGCCGATGCCGCCTACGAATTGTTCGCGATCCTTGAACGGTACATAGCCGTTAACTTTGAGATGTCCTGCCGTTGGCACTAGGATGCCGGTGAGCATTTTGATTGTCGTCGACTTGCCGGCACCGTTCTCGCCGATATAGCCGCATATTTCCCCTTGCGGGATTTGGAACGAAATATCTTTGACCGCCGTTACCTCGTTGTATTCGCGCTTGAACAAGTCCTTGAGCGCGCCTGACAGCCCTTCGCGGTTTTTTTGAACCTTGAATTGCTTGCGTAAATCCTTCACATCTATAGCCAGCATAGATTGTTGTCTAGCCCCTCTCGTTCGACATTTCCTGGGAAATTACGATTTTTTGTTGGCTGAATCGATAAAACTTGCTTCCAAGCATCGTTCAGCTTTATAATTTTATGATATGTAATATTACATTAGATAGTGGCGAGCGTAAACGCTTGTGTCAACAATAGGTGACTCAAGTACCGTTCGCGTAGAAATATTAGCCGAATAAAAGACATAAATATGGATGGATCGGCACTTGCGGACTGGAATAGCAATTATTATTTCAAATAATAGCTATCTAATGATTTAGACTACTGAAACAACCCTATACTGCAAATATTAGCTTCTTCTTAGCTTTCCTTGTCTTCATGCTGTACATGTATGCGTAAGATCCAGCTTTCACAGTAATCAGTCTTTTGCGTATTGAAAGGAGCACTTCTAACGAAATGCAAAACAAATCGAAGGCCAAAAAAACTTGGAAATGGATACTCATCAGCATCTTGGTCATCATTGTCGCCGTCGTCGGTTACGCTATTTATTGGAGCGTCGGCGTATATAATGCTTTGGACAATTTCAAGGACCCTGTTGTAGAGGCAACGCCTAACGGAACATCTGAAACACCAGTACCTATTCCTGAATGGGAAGGTACGGAGCGCGTTAATATTTTGCTGCTTGGCGGTGACGCCCGCGGCTTGGATGAAGGACAGAAAGCCCGTTCCGACTCTATAATGGTCGCTTCTTTCGACCCTGTGACGAAGAAGGCGCATCTGTTATCCGTCCTTCGCGATACGTACGTCGAGATTGAAGGCCACGGCCATGGACGTATTAATACCGCGCTAACGCTTGGCGATTATCCGCTGGCTATGAAAACCGTCGGCGACCTGCTGGGGCTCGATATTCAGTACTATGTGTACACCGACTTTGAAGGGTTCAAAGCGCTTGTCGACACGATAGGCGGCATTGACTTCTACGTCGAAAAAGATATGCACTACACCGATAACGGCGACCAGAACCGCTACGATATCGACTTGAAGGAAGGCTTCCAGCATCTTGACGGCGATAAGGCGCTTCAATACGTTCGCTTCCGTCATGACGCGATGAGCGACTTCACCCGTACCGAGCGGCAGCGCAACTTCCTTAAGGCGGTAGCCAAAGAGCTTCAATCGACTTGGAACATCCTTCAGATGAAAAAGATTTTGGAGAGCGTGCAGCCCTATGTCGATATGAACATGTCGGTCAATGATATGCTGAAGCTTGGTCAACTCGGCGTGAAGAGCCATGTAGCCGGCACGACCCAAGTGCCTCCAATGGAGCTGATCGCTGAAGATCGCGTTGGCGGCGCGTCCGTTATCGCAGTCAAGGACGAGGATGAGCTTCACGAATACATTCAGGAGCTGCTGCAGTCCGACGAGACGATTCCTGTCCCTTCCGAGACGCCTGTTCCTTCGGATGGCAGCTCGAATACACCTAGCGAATAACGTAATAGACGCAGCGGACGATATTGCCCGCTGCGTCTTTTTTAACTATCACCTTATATGATTTAGAGGGAATTTCTCCAGTTATTTGGCGGTAATTAACCCTCAATTATAGAATAACAGGAATTCCTCACGTTAATTCTTCCATTATCCCCCAACGGGATGTTTATCGGCCATATAATAACAAGAGAATTTCCATCTATTTAATAAAAGTAGATCGAGGGTGTTGCATTAACGGTACAATTTCCTGTTATTTCGTTTTGAGATTAGATTAGTTAGTGATTGAGCCTAGTTAGTGGTTACTTAGGAGGCACTGTGCTGCAGTGGCTTCTATATTCCGATTGTACTTTTTAGCCTGGCTTTTGTATTCTAGTAGATAGCGTTTTGAATGAGTTTAATTTAGGAGGAATACAGAGTATGACTTTACAACGACCACAATCTGGCGTCCTATATGAACAAGCTTTGGAACATATCGTAGGCGGCGTCAACAGTCCGTCCCGCTCGTTCAAGGCGGTTGGAGGAGGCGCTCCCGTATTTATGAAACGCGCAGAAGGCGCGTACTTTTGGGATGTCGACGACAATAGATACATCGATTATTTGGCCGCCTATGGACCAATCATTACGGGCCATGCGCATCCACATATTACGAAAGCAATAATTACTGCAGCACAGAACGGCATCTTGTACGGAACGCCAACCGAGCTTGAGATCACGCTCGCTCGCATGCTGAAGCAAGCGATCCCTTCGATGGACAAGGTTCGTTTCGTCAACTCGGGTACAGAGGCCGTCATGACGACGATTCGTGTTGCTCGTGCCTATACGAAGAAGACCAAAATCATTAAGTTCGCCGGCTGCTACCACGGCCATTCCGACCTTGTCCTCGTCGCCGCAGGCTCAGGCCCTTCCACGCTAGGCATTCCGGATAGCGCAGGCATCCCGACAAGCATCGCGCAGGAAGTAATTACTGTTCCGTTCAACGACTTAGACGCGCTTAAGCTTGCTCTTGAACGCTGGGGGGACGATACGGCAGCTGTCATGGTTGAGCCAATCGTCGGCAACTTCGGCATGGTTATGCCGCATGAAGGCTACTTAGAGGGACTATGCAAGTTGACGCGCGAAGCTGGTGCGCTCGTCATCTATGACGAAGTCATCAGCGCGTTCCGCTTCCACTACGGCTCTGCTCAAACCTTCAGCTTCTTCGCCGACCACGCCGCCATCGAACCCGATCTGACGGCGCTAGGCAAAATCATCGGCGGGGGTTTGCCGATCGGCGCTTACGGCGGCCGCAAAGAAATTATGGAGCAGGTTGCTCCGCTCGGACCTGCTTACCAAGCCGGCACGATGGCAGGCAATCCTGCCTCAATCTCGGCGGGCATCGCCTGCCTCGAGCTGCTGCAAGAACCTGGCATTTATGACCGTATGGACGGACTTGCTGCTCGTCTTGCAGACGGTTTGCGGTCTGCCGCGAAGCAATATAATATCCCGTTAACTGTAAACCAAATTAGAGGCTCCTTCTCCGCTCACTTCTGCGACCACCAAGTAACCAACTATGATGAAGCCCAGGACACTGACGGTGAACGGTTCGGCAAGTTCTTCCGCCTGATGCTCGATCAAGGCATTAACCTTGCTCCTTCCAAATACGAGGCGTGGTTCATGACGATAGCCCATACGGAAGCCGATATCGACGCTACAATAGAAGCTGTCAACAAAGCGATGGCGCAGCTGTAACTTCAACCGTATTACACAAAGATCAGATAGAGATAGAGATACTTTCTATCCCTATCTGACCTCAACACACCTCAATTGGCGGAATAGAGCTGATTTCTAGCTCTATTCTGTTCAACTAACCGCCTAACGCTACATTCGCAGCACTCACCCTAACGAATAGGTATACTTTCTATCTCTATCCGTCCTTAACACATCTCA